>JBFMCS010000043.1 GCA_040754315.1 Bacillota bacterium | reverse complement strand
GCGCAAGTATGTGTACCGTGATGGACCGCCGACCCGCCGTGCCGCTAATAGTGCTTTACTTGAGACGGTGCCCCCTACTGACAGAATCGCTTATCAATTAACCTGACATTTTCCCTTGACGTCGACATCCCTCCGGATCAATTAAATCTGTAGATCAAAGCAGGAGCAAACGACCCGCGGATGGGTGAGGAATAACGCAAGTCTGCATCTTCCGAGGAGGCCACCATCCCCACCTGGACCACGTCCGAACCCTGCGGCAGCCTCCCATTAGCCTAGAATGACCCCCCTGTCACCGGCGGCCCACGGCCTCGGAGGCAAGAGCGGCGTAGGTCTCTGCCGATCTTGTGATCCCCTCGATCTCCCGTTCACTTAGGGTTCTTACAACCCGGGCAGGCACCCCCAGCGCCAGGCTCCCTCTGCCGATCCTGGCGCCTGGGGACACTACGGCTCCCGCCCCGATAATGCAGTTGTCCTCCACCACTGCCCCGTCTAGCACAACCGCCTTCATCCCCACTACCACCCTATTCCCAATGTGGCAGGCGTGGAGTACAGCACCGTGCCCTACTGTAACCTGGTCCCCGATAACGGTGGGGCCCCCCTCCACACAATGAATGCAGGAAAGATCCTGTATGTTGCTGGCCCTCCCTATGGTGATGGCGTCGAGGTCCGCCCTTAGCACCGCATAGTGCCAGACGCTGCTGGACTCCCCTATGGTCACACCGCCTATCAACACGCAGCCTTCCGCCAGGTACACGCTGGGATGAACCTCGGGGTTCCGTCCCTTCCACGCCTGGAGCATGCCTAAACCCCCTATGCCTCGGCCACGGCCCTGACGATGTCGGCCCTGGTGACGATCCCCACCAGCCGCCCGTCCACATCCACCACGGGGAGGCGGTTCACCCGGTTCTTCGTCATGATGGCCGCTGCCTTCTCCATGTCTGTGTCCGCAGTAACGGTGACGGCCTTCTTGCTCATCAGTTCCCTCACAGTAGTGGTGGCCATCCTCTCGAAGCCCGTGCGCACCTTGGCGAACTCGTTCGGGTCAGAATAGGGAGAAACCCAGCCCCAGGAGTCCCTCAGCGAGGTATGGCTGGCAGTGCCAGCATGCCGGAGCACATCCGCCTCGGTAATAACCCCCACAACCCGTCCCTCGTCGTTCACCACGGGTACACCGCTGAAGCGCTGATCGGCCATGATCGCCGCGGCCTCCTTCAGCGTGACGCCCTCTCTGACGCTGACGGCAGGCCTTGTCATGATGTCCCTAACCTTCATCCTCTTGGGTAGACCTCCTCCCCTGAATATCGAGGGAGCCCCTGAGGACCGCCGTGAGCAGTCTCAGGCAGGCATCCACATCCTTAGGGTCCAGGCTTTCCGACGGTGTCAGCCGGTAGCGGCAGGGCACTGAGAGCGCACCTGCGGGAATGCCCGCTCTTGAGAGCTGTATTGCCGCCGCATCGCTGAAACCCTTTTCCCTCACCTCTCTCTGGTAGGGTATTCCCTCTTGCCTGGCGGTTTCCTCCAACAGCCCCCTTACACCCCTGTGAGCTATGATCGCCTGGTCCTTTACCTTGATGGCCACGCCCCGGCCCAGGCTCACCCCGGGTTTCTCCGTCTTGGGGGTATCATGGGCCTCCACCACCTCCACAGCCAGGCCCATGTCGGGGCCTAGACCGTAGGCACAGGTCCGCGCCCCCCTTATCCCTAGCTCGGACTGGGTTGCGAAGACGAAGTGGACCTCATTGCCAATCCCGGGGTTCTCGCTGAGTTCCCGGGCGGCCTCTATGAGCACAGCGCACCCCACCCGGTTGTCCAGGGCCTTTCCAACCCAGTGGTTCCCCATCTCCTCGAGTTCCCCGTCCAAGACGGCCATGTCCCCTACCCTGAAGACGCCTGAGGCAGCCTTGCCAAGCCCCGGGTCTATGAAGAACTTCTTAGGCTCAGATGCCCGGGCAGGCTCAGCGGTCTCCGCGGACACCACTCCAAGGGCCCCGTTCTTGAACCTCACCCGGGTCCCCACGAGAACCTGGGGATCCACGTTCCCCACGGTGCTGAAGCGGAGAAAGCCCTCCTCTTCCACGTGGGTCACCATCAGCCCAGGCTCGTCCATGTGAGCCACCAGCATCACGCTCTTTGACCCTGCGGCTCCCCGCTTCACGGCGATTAGGTTACCCAGGGCATCCTGGGACACCTGGTCAACCCAGGGCGATATCTCCCGCTCGATGGCCTCCCGTACCTCATCCTCGCTCCCAGACGACCCGTAGGCCAGCACCAGCCGGCCGGCAAGTTCTCTCACAGGTTCGCGCCCCCTTCCAGGCTCCTGAGGAAGGCCACAAGGAGCCTTCCTGTGTTCTCCAGGTCTTCCCTGGACATGACTGAGGCCGGGCAGTGAATGTACCTGGCCGGCACCGAAAGGGTGGCGGCCAGAGCCCCCTCCCTGGCCAGCTGTATCCTCCCCGCATCGGTTCCCCCTCTGGTGGACCTCTTGTACTGGAATGGTATGGCCTCAGACTGGGCAACCTCCGCCAAGCGCCCTGCCACCTTGCGGGAATATACGCCGGCGGCATCCATCAGACTTATCGCAGGCCCCTTGCCGAGGCTGGTGGACTGCCAGGGCAGGTCTGTACCCGGAGTGTCACTGGCTGACGTAACGTCAATGGCCAAGGCTATCTCCGGGTTTACCGAGTAGGCCGCAACCGCGGCCCCCCTGAGCCCCAGTTCCTCCTGGACAGTGAAGGCCGCCGTCAGCTCCAGGTCAAACTCCTCGCTGAACACCTGCCGGACAAGGAAGCACCCCGCCCTGTCATCCAGGGCCTTCGCCCGGATCATCCCGCCCTCCGTCTCCGAGTAGGCTGTGGCAAAGGTGCACTGGTCCCCGAGATTGACCATGCGCTCCGCCTCCTCCCGGGACGAGGCGCCGATGTCGATGAACAGGTCCTCTATCCTGTAGGGTTTCTTCCGGACCTCCTCCTCCTGCATGTGCACGGGTTTGGCCCCGATTACCCCAGGCACGGCCTCCTGACCGACCAGGACTGCCTTGGCCGGGAGGATCCTTGGGTCCATGCCCCCCACCGTCTTGAAGCGAAGCAGCCCATCCTTTTCAAACCAGGATACCATGAGCCCTACCTCGTCCATGTGGGCAGCCAGCATGACCCTGAGGCCCCTGCCCTTTCCCTTGGTGGCCAGCAGGTTTCCCATGGCGTCCACCCTGACATCCCCCTCCAGGCCATCCTGGAGGAGTTCCCGGACTGCCCCTTCCTGTCCCGATATCCCCCGGGCAATGCTTAGCGCCCCTAGTTCCATGACAGTCCCTCCAGGAAGACCCTGTCCACCCGGAGGGCAAACCGGGCAAGGAGCCTGGCAGCCAGTTCGGCGTCTTTCAACTCCAGTGTCTCCACAGGCGTATGCATGTAGCGAAGGGGGACGGAGACCAGCCCCGAGGGCACGCCTGCCCGGCACACCTGCATGGCCCAGGCGTCAGTCCCGGTGCTCCCTGGCATTGCCTCCAGCTGGTAGGGTATCCCCTCTGCCTCAGCAACCTCCACCAGGGCCTTGTGGATCACAGGGTGGATGTTCCCGCCCAGGGTTATGGTAGGGCCCTTGCCAAGCTCATGCGTATCGTACTCCGGAAGCCCAGGCATGGCACCGTGGGTGACATCCACCGCGACCCCGATGTCGGGGATGATATCATAGGTACACGTTATTGCCCCCCGGAACCCGACCTCCTCCTGAACCGTGGCGGCGAGGTAGACATCCGCCTGGTGCCGCATGTGGCCCAGCTCCTCCAGGCACCCTAAGAGAACAGCCACACCTGCCCTGTCGTCCATGGCCTTGCCTGCGGCACGTTTCGGTCCCAGCCGGGTGAAACCGGAGTCGAAGGTACACACGTCCCCCACCTGGATGTCACCGGCCTCGTTCCCCGTGTCAATGTAGAGCTCATGCATGGGCACGGTCTCCTTCTCCTTGCCTGGGTCTACCAGGTGCGGCGGGGTGAAGCCCACGACCCCCGGGATGGCTCTCTTCCCGTGTACCATCACAGCCTGCCCTGGCAACACCCTGGGATCCACCCCTCCCACAGGTACGAACCGGAGGAAGCCTCCTTCCTCGACCTTGGTCACCATGAGGCCGATCTCGTCACAGTGGGCCGCCAGCATTATCCTGGGCCTGGGTTCTGGGCCGGTCCCACGCCTGATGGCGATGACGCTGCCCATCACGTCCGTGCGCACCTCGACCCCTGGAACCCCCTGGAAAACCGCTGCCAGCTTGTCCTCGTGCCCGGAGACCCCCGGGATCTTGGACAGGGTCTTTAGCACCTCGGCCATCTCCAATCAGATCACCTCCACCCTGCATCCGAAAACCTCAGCCAGGCTATAGTAGTGCGTCCCCAGGAGGTCCCTGCCCCTGCTGTCCCAGGGTGCCCTGGGCAATAGCACCAAGTCGCTCCCGGGGGGAACGGCCCTGGCCATCCTGGCGAAATCCCCTGCGGTCAGCAAGCCCGCGCTCTCTATGTTGCCGCCGAAGAAGGCATTCTCCACGGGGAGGACCTCCAGCCCTTCGATGGAGATTAGCCTGTCCCAGGCCCGGCGCGAGCAGAGGGCAACCGGGGCTGCCCCAGGGCCTTGCCTCAGTTCATCCAGCCGGGCTAGGGCTCCCGGTGGCAGGTCCGACTGGAACACCAGGCCTCCCGCATCATGGGGGCCCTTGGCCACCCTGAACCTCATCCCTGCTGCACCCCGCCGCACCAAGACCTCAGGGTTCTCCGCAAGGCAAAGGGCGTGGGCCTCAGCCCTGGCTGTGACTGGGCGCCCGTCCACCTCCAAGACCACGTCCCCCTGGCGGATGCCTGCGCGGAAGGCAGGGCTTCCCCTGAGCACCGCCGCCACCACGGGGAGACCGTCAATCCCCAGGCTGGGCTCGAGGAACACAGGCATATCAACTAGTGACTCCAGCCTTTCAGCCATACCCTGAACCACCCCAGGGCCAGGCAGGAGTTCTGAAGGGGCCAGGCGGGTTCCTCCCGGTGTGATGAGGCGCAGGCTCAAGGCACCCGCACGTTCAAGGAAGGAAGCAGTGCGAACCACCTCATCCTCGCCAACCAGGTGGGACAGGCAGACAATGCTGCCGTGAAAGGGCACATCCTCGGCCGGGAGGGCTTCCACGAACCGGGGAGCCCGTTCAGGCTGTGTATCCCCGAGGTAGTGCCGCCTCAGCCCGGGGTCAACGAGGTTCAGGGATACCACCAGTTCCACACCGAGCCTCTTTAAGACCCGGGCATCCCTGGGGTCCGCCAGGGTGCCGTTCGTGGTTACCTGGATTGGCCTGGAGGGAAAGGCCTCCCTGATGCCCTCGAGAACCGGGAACAGTTGCGGTGAGGTGAAGGGCTCACCCTCCAGGACACGAGTGGCAGCCTCCCCTATCACCAGGCGCCCCCTTGAGGGAAGGAACCTCAGGTCTGCCAGGACCTCCTGGGAAGAACGGGGGGCCATCCTGAGAACCTCAACCCCCGGGGGGTTATAGCGGTTGCTGCAGAACACACAGTCCAGATTGCAGGAGGAGGTGAGGGGTATCGCTCCTTGTCTCAGCGCCTCCTTGATGATGGCGTCAGGCATCCCTTTCCTCCAGGGGCCTCGCGGGCACGCCTCCCACGCGAGCCCCTGGAGGCACATCCCGGTTCACCAGGGAACAGGCGGAGACCACCGCCCCGTCCCCGATCTCCACGCCGGGCAGTACAAGGGAGTGAGCCCCTATGAGGACGCGTTTTCCCACTCGCACGCTCCCGGTCCTGAGCTGGTCCAACAGGAACTCGTGAGCCAGTATGGTGGTGTTGTAGCCGATGATGGAGTCGTCATCCACGGTTATGAGGTGAGGGAAGAGCACATCTATCATGACCATGAGGCCGATGGACACGTCCTGGCCCAGCCTCATCCCGGTCATCCGCAGGAGGGCGTTCTTCAAGGGGAGATAGGGGATGTAGCGGGACACCCATATCAACAGGAAGTTCCGGGAGGTGCGCCAGCGGCCTGCCATTGCCCCCCAGTACTGCATGGAATTCTTGGGGCCTGGTGCCGGGTGGCTGGTGAGCCTCCTCATCCTCGCACCCCCAGCTCTGGCCCGGCCTCCGCATCCAGGCTAAGGTCGGAAACTAACCCCCTCTTCAGGAGGTAGTGGCCGGCGCAGGCCACCATGGCGGCGTTGTCAGTGCACAGGTTGGCCGGGGGGAAGGATACCTCAAGGCCCCGGCTTCCCCCGGCCCGCAGCATCTCCTCCCGGAGGAGGCTGTTGGCGGCTACCCCTCCCGCCATGAATACGCTCTTCACCCCATGCCTCTCCGCAGCAGCCATGGTCTTGTCCACCAGGACATCAACTACGGCTCTCCTGAAGGAGGCCGCTATGTGGGCTACGGGGATGGCCTTCCGGGCCTGGGTGAGGTCATTCACCAGGTAGGCCACAGCGGTCTTGATCCCGCTGAAACTGAAGTCCAGGCTGCCCTCCTCCAGGTGCGACCGGCGAAGGCTCAGGTATTCCTCGTCACCCTTCGCCGCCACACGGTCGATGGCCGGTCCCCCGGGGTATTCAAGCCCCAGTACCCTGGCCACCTTGTCGAAGGCCTCCCCAGCGGCGTCATCCCTGGTCCTGCCCAGGATGACCAGGTCTCCGTGACCTTCCATCAGCACTATCTCGGTGTGCCCGCCGGAGACCACCAGGCAGACCAGGGGGAACTCCCTCTGGGCCTCCACGAAGTTGGCGTAGATGTGGGCCTCAAGGTGATGAACCCCAAGGAGGGGCACTCCCCAGGCATATGCCAAGGCCTTGGCCACAGATAATCCAACCACCAGCGCCCCGACCAGGCCCGGGCCATAGGTCACGCTCACGGCGGAGACATCGCCCTTCCTGACCTCGGCCTCGGTGAAGGCCTGGTCAATTACGGGGAGGATGCTCTCCACGTGTTTCCTTGAGGCCAGCTCCGGCACCACACCCCCGTACTCCCGGTGGATCTCCATCTGGGAAGAGATGATGTTGGAGAGGAGCTCCCGGCCGTCCCTGAGAAGCGCGGCCGAGGTCTCATCGCATGAGGTTTCTATGCCCAGGACCGGTCTGGAAATGGGTACCACCCCTCCCCGCCTATTATTCACCGTCCAGCCGGTTTCTCCTCCGGGGAGGGGTAACTTCAGGATCCCCCAGTCGCAGCCTGGCTGCGGAAGAACTCACTGACCACCTCCCCGAAGAGGACCGCTCCCCGTTCCGCTGACTCCCTGGCATTGGTATGGGAGCCAACCTCAAGGAGGAGCGCCCTGGGGAGGACGTCCTGGTTGTAGTTGCCCCGGGCGAAAAAGATGCCCCGCACAAGGTCCGGGTGCAGGCGGTCGGCGACTGCCTTGAGGCGCTGGGCAAACTCCCGGTTGGCCAGGGCATTGGCGTTTTGCTGGCCAACAACTATCATGATCTGGGTGACCCAGTCACCGGACACCCTAGCAGCATACTCCGGCTGAGGCAGCGCGTCGCGATGGACGTCGAAGATTGCATGGGGCCTGAATGCCAGGAGCGAGATGGCCGTGGAACGCGACCTCCTGTAGGCGCCCCTGTCGTGGGGGAGGTGCAGGTCCTCGGAATACCTCACGCGGGTCCCCTGGGCTGCCAGGGATTGGGCCAGGGCGCTGCCCACCTCATGTATTCCACCCCGCCCGTAGATGGAGTCTGCACCGTCAGACCTCACATATGACTCTGCGTTGTGGGTGTGGTAGATGCCCACCCTGGGTGTGTCCCCATCCCCGGGGGACACGGGGATGGCAGTCACCTCCGCCTCCAGGTCCACTGTGCCGTGGCACACGGCCCTGGCCACCCTGCCCTTCACACGGACCACTTCGTACAGGAGGTTCCCGCTGGATATGAACTGGTCGCCCCGGGATATCCTGCGTGATGTGCTCATCACCATGTTACCTTCCTCATCTACCATAACACGGTACGAACCCGGGTGCCCCTCCTCCCAGCCGTCTACCACAGGCCACCCCTGCCAGGTGAGTACGGCCGCCAGGATGCCCACGGTTAGGCCCAGAGCGGCAGTACCCGGTCCGGTCATGAGGCTCTTGGCCCTGGGCGAGCGCCGGTGAAGCCACTCCCTAGCCTCTCCCACGGCCTCGGCCAGGACCACCGCCAGGAGGCCCGAGAGCACTACTGTATCGAAGACCCCACCGCCCCCCACGGCTACTACGGCCCCCCGCACCCCCCGGAGAAGGTTCTCCAGGGCAGAGGCCACGTCAGTAAGGACAACTCCGCCGGTGGCGCCCACAAAGGCTCCACGCCGGCTGCGCCCCGTGATGTAGGCCACAATCGCAGCCACCAGTCCCGGCACGAAGATGGGATCAAGATCCACTGGGCCCCTTAGCGCGCCCGGTTCGAAGGGGAGCACCTTGTCGGACCACCAAACCACTCCGGCCACCACGAAGGCCGCCAGTACCGATCGGATCTTCTCCGCCCTGGTATCCGCTGTGAACACCAGGTAGGCGGCGACGCCCAGGGGGATCAAGGCCCCTCCCAGGTCCACGCTAAGGGTGGGAGCCACTTGCACCGTTGGCAATAGACCCCCCAGCACCAGGGCGCCCAGGATCAGGAAGGCCGCCCGGTCGGTGAGCCTCAGCCGGTCAAGAACCCTGTGGGCCACACCCAGGTAGAAGAGGGCGGCCGCCAGCACAAGCACGATTATGCCTAGGGGAAGGTTGGGCATCTCGGGCACCTTCCTTTCACTCCCAGAACCGCTCGATCCTGGTGTTCTTGAAGTAGAAGCTGACTATTTCCTCGGGTGACTTGCCCCTCTGGGCCATGGCCCAGGCTCCCCACTGGGAGAGCCCGACACCGTGCCCGAAGCCCCTGCCCTTCATGGTTACCGTGTTGCCCTCCAGCTCAATCCCGGTGATGAGGGTTGATCTCATGGCCTCACTGCTCACTACCAGGCGAAAGCGGGGCGCGGAGACGCTCTCTCCGTTGATGACCAGAGTCAAGGCACGACCTGACGGCCCGCGCCTGCCCACTCTGACGCTCCTGACGGGGCCAGTGTCTGCCCCAAGGCTCCTTGCCGCCTCCTCGATTTCCGAAAGGGTGAAGGTCCTTTGCCATTCCAGGTCTTTAGTTATGTCGATATCATCCACCGATTGGATGTAGGGGGTTGGCTCGCTGTCAAACTCCAGTCCCTCGTGGGCTGTGGCGGTGCGCCCCCCGGAACTGGCGTGGAACCAGGCCAGTACCGGCTCACCCTGGTAGGTTATGATCTTCCCCCGGGTCATTTCGACGGCATCCTGGACGGCATCAGTGACAGCACCTGCGTTGTACGCCTGGAACTCCTGCTCGTTTGTGCTGGCATCGGTACCCCGTTCCTCGACCCCCCCGTCCTGGATCTTCCGCCATGTAAACGTCCTGGCGACTATGGCCTGGGCGGCCAGGGCCTCCCGGGGCCACCCCGCGTTCATTTCCCCCGCCACGACCCCTTCCAGGTACTCTTCGATCCTCATCTCCCGGATACTTCCCGTGTCGTGAAAGAAGACGCTGATGGTGGGCTCCTCAGTGAGTTCTCGCTGGAACGGGGGAGGCAAAGATTCAGGAGGGAAGGGCGCCACCGCCTGGAAGGGCAGCGAGCCCAGGTAAAAGACGCCCACGGCCAGCGCCAGGCTGTAGAAGGGTTTGTCCCTCACGTATGCCTTGACATCCTGGAACCTGACATGCCGCAGTCCCTCCCACACCCGGCTGGCGTCCAGGTTCCTGATGCCTCTAGCGGCCGCCCCGGCGCTTCGCGATATGCTCCTCCCGAGCTCCTGGAAGCCCTGGGAGAACTCTTGGCCCAGGCCTCTGGCATCAAGGTCAGCCCAGGCATCCCGGGCCCTGTCCAGGGCCTCTCTGACCCGCTCCCTGGCACTCTCCAGGATCTCCCCATATCCCCTGGTCTTGACAGAATCCCCGCCCATGACATCCCTCCTCGTCTACCCGTTAGTATGACCAGAAGCGGTCCGGCAATAGACATGGCGCACCGGGAGTGCCTCGTCATGCCAGCCGAAAGAGGCAGATGCGGGCCCCACATGTGAGGACAGAAACAAGAACCCCACGTGGCCGTGGGGTAAGGTTTCTTTGGCAAAGCTGGCGCCTGGGCCGGTGGATTACCCCTGCCCTAGGCGGTCCCTCCTGGTGCTGAACGAGAGCAGGTGCCCCGTGTGAAGGTTACCGTGGAGGAAGGCCTCCTTGAGGTCCTCAGCCAGGGGTCGTTTCCTCCTGATGAGCGAGGCGACAACCCCCGATTGCCTGATGTCACCCACCAGTATCATCCCTACAGGGGTATCCTCCCTCAGCACCATCTTCCGGTAGATGCCCCTTGACGGGTTATATACGGAAATCACCTCGTAGCCCTCACCCGGGGCGCGGGAGAGCCCCAGGGAAACCGCTGGCACATCTTGGAACTCCACGGCGTTCTGCAGCGCTATCTGGCTGCTGTAGAGGCGGTTTTTCCCCGCCATGTTGAAGCCGGCCACACGGCCCTGGACTACAGCGTTGGGCCAGATGGGTGTAAGGCCCGCGGAGCCCGTGACAGCGTCCACTGTCACCGCCACATCACCCGCGGCGTAGACCCCCTGGACGTTGGTGGACATCTGCCCGTCTACCGGGATGCCCCTCTCTACGTGGATCCCTGACTGGTCCAGGAACCCTACGTTGGGCCGGGTGCCCGCAGCAACGATTACGAAGCCTGCCTCCAGGACCCTTTCATCCTCCAGGATGACACGAAGGGAGCCGCCTCCCCCATCCCTCACCTGGAGAATCCCGGTCCCTAGCACCAGCCGGACACCGGCGCCCTCGATATCCTCCTGGATGATACCGGCAGCCTCATGGTCCATCTGTTGCGGGAGGATGCCCGGGAGCTTCTCCACAACGGTCACCTCCAGGCCCCTCCTGCGGAGGGCGTAGGCTACCTCCAGTCCTACGAACCCCGCCCCAACGATGACCACCCGGCGTGATTCCTGTGCCAGGGCTCCTATCCGCCGGGCGTCATCCAGGGTCCGCAGGCCCAGGACCCTAGGCCCGGCAAGGCCAGGCACGGGGGGAATGAACGAGGAACTCCCAGTGGCAATGAGGAGCCTGTCATACTCCAGGGTGCTGTTGTCCTGTATGATGACCCTTGAGCGGTGCGGTTCCACCGCGGTCACCCCCGCACCAAGCACCCTGTTCAGTCGCCATCTTGAGAAGAAGTCCCCGGGGCGAAACCGGATGCCATCCTCATCCCGGGTTTCCCCTAAGAGGTGCGGCAAGAGACAGCGAGAGTACAGGGGATTGGCTTCATCACTGATCACTGTGATATCATCCTCCGGCCGCAGGCGCCTCAGGGTCTCCGCGGCCTTGGTTCCCGCCGCGCTCGAGCCGATAATCACGTGGCGCAGCCTGTCCAAGTCTATCCCCTCCCCTGCTCCGTGGGCCCGCTGGCCGTCAAACCTACGAGACTGCCCCGGCGGATCTCCGCGGCGAAACGGCCGGGCTCCTCGAATACCAGGGCTGCGTTGGGGCACGCCTGTACACAGGCCGGGATCTCTCTCCCGGGACACCTGTCGCACTTCAGGGCCTTCTTTTCAGGAACCGTCTCCTGGATGATAGCCCCGTATGGGCACGCCATGACACACATCCAGCATCCCACGCACTGCTGCCCGGGTCCCTCGTTGGTCACAAGCCCCGTTGCCTCGTCCCTCTGCATCGCCCCGGCCATGCACGCGTCAACACAGGCTGGCTCCGTACAGTGCCGGCACATTACCGGGGCCGCCCTGTCCAGAAAGGGTTCCACCGAGAGCCTGGGCTTGCTGTTCTCCAAGACCGCCCCCAAGAGGGTCTTGGATTCGGAGTGCTCGATGGCGCAGGCCACAGCGCAGCTCAGGCAGCCGTTGCACCTTGCCAAGTGCAGCATGATCTCCTTCACCGGTATCCCCTCCGCGTCTTGATTTGCTGGCGCGCCCTGTCTCCTGCCAGGGCACGCCGCCTTCACCGGGCTCCCAGAGAGAGCCTTTTCTCTTCGATGTGGTCTACCATGGCCCTGGCGGCCTTCAGGGGGTCCTCCTCCACAAGAACCCGTCCACCTGTCAGCCCCTCTATGTCCTGGGTGAGAACCTTGGTGACCAGCGGGCTCCCGGTAACGGGCGGGATTGGCCCCAGGTGGGTCAGGAGGCCAAAGGCCACTGCGAACACGCCGTCAACCACGGCCTTTTGCTCCAGGTACTCTGGGGCAGACACCACCACGGGAAGCCTGGAGGGGTCGACGCCCATGGCCAGGGCGAGGCTGGTTACAGCCACACCGATGCGCCCGATGTCCACGCAGGAACCGAAGTTGAGCACGGGCGGTACGCCAAGGGCCTCCCCTACCTCTCTCAACCCGCTGCCAGCCCCCTGGAGGGCCTCAGGGCACATGAGGCTGCCCATCTGGGCGGCACTGGACATGCAGCCCGCACTCAGCACAAGCACGTCGTTTTTCATGAGTTCCTTCATGATGGCCAACCCCTTGCTGTCGTGGCCGTTTCGGGTATTGGTGCAGCCAACCACTGCCGCTATTCCCTTGATGCTGCCGGCCTCGATGGCCTCCAAGAGGGGCCCGAAGCTCCCGCCGAGGGCATCCTGGATGGCCTCGACGGAAAAGCCCGCCACCACACTGGCCTGGCTTGTGGGTATAAAGGGGTGGCCTCGCCTGCCTTGGAAGGCTTCAATGGCCATGGCTACCAGCTGTCTTGCCTGCTTGTCAGCATCCTCGGGCGAGTAGTCCACATGGGTGTCCACCCCTTCCATGCGTACAACCCTGTCGACCGACACCAGCTTAGTGTGAAACGCGTCGGCGGTTTGTTTCAATCCAGGAGTGGAGCAGTTCATGTCCATCATGACCAGGTCGATGGCCCCGGTGGCCACGATGTACTCCTGGTTCAGCCAGTTGCCCAGCTGGCCCGCAAATCCCGAGGCACTGCTCCCAGACCTCTGCATGAGCTCCTGCCCGGTGCACATGGAACCGTATACCTTGATCCCCTTGGCCCCCGCCCCGGCCGCAAGTTCCCGGAGGGATTCCTCTTCGGCTGCCTTGAGGACAGCGGTGGCCATCAGGGGAACATGGCCGTGGGCCAGGATATTCACGGTGTCCCTGTCAAGTATCCCCAGGTCTGCCCTGCTGTGGACAACACTGGGGGTGCCCAGGAGTATGTCCTGGACGGTAATGGTACCGACGAGGCCCATGTAGCCGGCGGCGATGGAGAGGCGAAGGGTGGTAAGCAGAAGATCCATTGGGTCCGTGTTTATGCTGGTCATCGACTTCGTCAGGGCATCCCGGATCTCCGAAAGCACACCGCCAGGGGTGATCCCAGCCTTGTCCCATATCTCCTGCCTGCTCACGGGGGCAAGTAGTCTTACCAGAGCCAGGGGTTCCCGGGAGTCCTTTCTCATCTCCGAAATCAGGAGGTCCGCCACGGCTCCTGCCAGGTCCTTGACAGGCCTGCCCGGGTCTAGACCGAAGAGCGCGGCTGTTCGCCTCAGCTTGGATTCGTCCTGGATTTCAAAGGGGCTCCTCCCTTCCGAAACGGCCTTGACGGTCCTGGCCAGCTCCTCAAGGTGGTGGCTGTAGGCTGCTACGCCATGGGTGGCAAGCCTCACGAGGTTTCTGGACACTATGGTGTCGGCAGTGGCCCCGCAAATGCCTCTCTTGGCGTTGAAGGATATGCGGCAGGGGCCGTGGCTGCACAGCTGGCAACAAACACCCTGCATACCGAAACCACACTGGGGTTGCTGGGCCTCGTGCCGGTCAAACACCGTTTCGAGCCCCATCTCCCTGGCATGCCTGTACATCAGGTTCGTGCTCTCGTGGGCGGAAAACTCTTTCACTCGACACCCTCCTCCTAACTAACTTAATCAGTAAATATTAGGCCAGGCAGTATCCCGCGGGCATCCCTCCTAGTCCCATAAATAATACTAAGTAACTCAATAATAGATTTGAACTAGGAAATAAGTCAACCCCCCACATCCCTAAAAGGGATGCCCTCTCCTCCCCCCAGGCGCCTCGAGCCCGGGATATCTCATCAGGACTTCCTCCTGCACCCTTTTTCGATGCCCTGTCGCCTTTTCGATCCTGGCGGCGTGGAACGCCAGTGGGGCACCGTGACTGCAGGCAAGCTCCCTAGGCGGAAGCTACTGAGCCTTCTAACATTGAGGGCATTCAGGACCTGTTTTTGACCGCATGGTCAAAAGAACCGTCCCCTGGCCTTTGATGCGTCAATCCTGGCGATGAACACTCACCTTTTACAATTTGGCGCGATTGTAGTATAATAAGCGTACAATTAGTATACATTATTGCTACGAAATGAGGCGATCTATCTTAATGATGAACATTAAACCGTCTACGGCCATCCGCAAACACTACAATGAAGTCTCTGAACTGTGCAAACGTTCGGGAGGGCCGGTATATCTGACCAAAAATGGCGAAGGTGATCTTGTGGTTATGGATATTGAATCTTTCGCTCGGCGTGAAAGTATGTTGCGCCTACGGGAAAATCTGGTTGCGGCGGGAGAGAGCCGACTGAACGGTGAGAACGGCTACAGCATAGACGAGGTATCCGGTATGATGAAGACCGCTGTCCGGGAGGTATTGGATGGACAGCGGAGATAAACGGCATACCGTCATCGTTTCCCATGAAGCTGCACAGATGCTAGTATCCCACTCGCGGTTTCTGGCGCAAGTTAGTGAAACGGCAGCTCTCCAGCTAGTAGACGAATTTGCGGAAAAAGCAAAGTCATTGGAGATATTCCCGGAGCGAAATCCATGGCTGGTTGACCCGCTGATTCCGGCTAGGAAATACCGTAAACTTTTAATGTCAAAACGATATCTGCTAATCTATCAAATCAAGGGTGACTCGGTTCTATTGGATGCTCTGGTGGATACCCGACAGGACTATGGCTGGTTGCTGTAACTAGCAGGTATAAACCATCATTACCATTTAAAATTTTGCGAGAAGGGCGCTTTATCTCCGAGCTTGAGAAAAGCAACGAATCCTCTAAAGATGGCTAGAGGGGAGGCACAAGTAAGGAAATTTCACCCAATATACGGGGATCCCGATGATACAGCGCATCCGACTGGCGATGACAGGTATTGGACGATCGGAGCTCACTAGAAATGACCTAAGGGGGCCCCCACGGGGGCCCCACAGGTTCTTTTCTTACTTCAAGAGCCTCGCTTTAGTCATGTTCACGCAGTTTATCTCGATCCCCAGCACCCTGGCGATGTTGAACTTGGCCTCTATCCCCTTGGCATAGCCGGGGAGCAGGGTCACAAGCCCTATATCCCGGTCCTTTCTCACCTCGTCCATGATGGCCTCGTCCGTGAGTTCCATGATGCTCACTCCGAGTTTGCCCGCGACGTACTCCTTGGCCGCCTGGTTCTTCATGCGCCGGGTAATCTGCATCCGGGCAACCAGATCTCCAGCCGCCCGTACCCCGTTCATACCCGCCGCCATGGAGTGAGTCATAGCCATCCCCATGGGGTCCCCCACACCCACCTACAGCCCGTCCAGCCTGCCGATCTCCGCCAGCGCCGTGGACACCCTGGACACCGCGTCAGGGCAGGGCCTGTCATGCATGGGAACTCCGCCCACTCCCATGCCCACGTTGGTGTGAACCGGGATCTCCGCTGCCTCCACCACTGCCTTGGTGAAGGTCACCGCCCTAGCCAGGTTCCAGGGCATGGACTTGCTGGTGTTTGTGTTGATGGCGGGGCCGAAGATGGTGGCACCCGCCTTCTGGGCCAGTTTCACTTGCTCATGGGGCTTGAGCCCTGCCAGTCTCACCCCATCATACTCGAGTTCACCGTGCATGCCAAGGACAGTCTCCCCGGCCATCCCCAGCATGATACAGATGTCTGGATACTTCTTCCTCAGGGTCTCCGTGGCCGTCAACGCCGCCAGGAAGTCAGCGTCCCCTGCGGCCCCCGCCGTGTCAAAGTCGATACCGTCGGCACCCGACTCGTACATGCAGCTGGCCACATACACCATGTCCCTCACGCAGTGCTCCATGGCCTCCAGCTGGCACTCCCTGGCCTCCGCGATCTTGCCCTGGGGCAGCAGTTCCGAGGGATTCGGCACAGGCCCATCGGGTTGGGTGTAAAGGCCCAGGTTGGGCATGGCACCGTAGAAGAGGGGCAGGACAGTGGATAGGAGGGCATCCTCCATGTCCCTCTGTTCCTCGTGTACCACGGACTTCACGGCCTTGTAGCTGTAGTCCAGGTGCCCCATCTCGGCGGTATCAGCCCCGATGATCCTCTCCCATATCTGGATGCCAGTAAGTCTCCCCAGGATTCCTAGCCTGGGTATCTCCATTATTCCCCCATCGCTGGAGAGGATCACCTCGTTGCCCCGGGACACGCTGACAAACTTCGACGGCATCGTGCAAATCTCCAGGAGCCGGTGGATCTCGTCTGCACCCAGCGGGGCTGTCTTCCCCTTCCGAGCAGCCTCCTGGGTGCCTTCCTCGATGTCCGCGCGGATCTGGTCCACCGTTGTCTCTTCTAGGTAGCCGTCACCCATTCTCGTGTAGAGCTTCTCCATACCCTAATGCTAGCCTCCCCTCTTGACTGCTTTTTCGTCTCATGTTCCCCCTGGCTCGTCCCGGTTCTCCCCGGTTTCCACTTCCCTGAGTTCGGACCCCCAGTGCTCGCTGAACACGGTTGCCTCGAACTTCCTGAGTTTCCACTGGGGTATCCTGCACCTCTTGCACTGCTCAACCACCCATTTATTCCTCAGCCACCTCGCCGCCCGGCTCTTTCTAGAGTCGCGCACCCTGAAAAGCTGGCCGCAGTGGGTTTCCACCTCCGCATAGGGCCCCCTGACCCTAAACGCCCTTACTCCGTGGAGGACGCCCCGGCGCGAGGGCCACAACCGGATCTTCTGGACCAGCCGGAACAGCGGAACATCCTTCCGGTAGTACCTTTTCTTGGGGTTCCGTACAGGCAAGGACAACCCTCCCAGCGCTCACCCGAGGCTCATGACCAGCATGGTAGCGACTCCTATCTCCAGCGCATCGTGCACCAGCCTCTTTCCCAGGAGAGGAATGGCCTCAGGGGAAACGCCCAGGGGTATCCCTGGGGCAGCCAGCACCATCTCGGGCGTTACATGGTGGCTGCAAATGATCCCGCTGGCCCAGGACGCGTCGATAACCCTGGTGTGGCGGCCCAGGGCATGTTCCAGATCCTCCTCCACAGGTACCGCGTGCCTTCCCGCCACCTCCATGGCCCGGGCCACGTCTATGTCGTGAACCCTGGGGCGGGCCCCCAGGTCAAGGAGGGCCCGGACAGCTGCCTCTCCAACCCGTCCCACCCCTATTACCAGCACGCTCTTGTCCTCCAGGCCTCCGGACATTGCCTCAAGGGCTGCCACAAACCCCCTGGCGGTTGCCTCGGTGCTGTCGACCAGGCCCCCGTTTCTCAGGTCCAAGGCCACAAACCGGTGGTCATCCGCCATGAACAGCAGGCGGGCCCCCTCCTCAACGGCTTGAGCAATACCGCTGACATCAGTAGCAACGGTCACGAAGGCCTGGGCACCGAGGTGCTCCAGTATGGACGAGACCGACTCTGCAAATCCATCTATGACTCCCTGGCCTGCGGTCACGGGTACCACTGCCACCGTCACGGCAGCCAGTCTTCGCATGGCTTCCCCCGGGCTGGTATCCGCAGCCCTGCACGCAACGGCCAGGAGGTTCAGCCCTGTGCTCTCCCGGAGGCTAAGGTCATAGGCTTTCAGCCCTTCAGCCATCCCATGTATGTGATCCACGGTGAGTCTCGTCAAGCTCAGGTTCCTCCCTCTTCATGCGGCCCCTCATCCAGTAGGACACCCAGGCCGCAATGGGCCATGATGCCCCTCACCGCCGAGTCCCGGGCGGCCCAGGCCTCTTCCATGGTTGAGCCGGTGTTGATGAGCGTAGCCACCCACGGCAACCATGGTCCCCGGAAGTTGGTCAGGGCCTCACAAGCCCCGAAGAACCCCCGGCGGTGGCTGAGGTGCCCCCCAGTACCCATGATGTGCTCCCCTGTCACCTCCAGGACCCCGTCATGAGCCCAGACGTGCTCGTAAATGACAGCCCTCTTGACCCTGATACCGGCTTCAGGAAGCCTCCCGTCGACAAACACCTCCTTCAGCCATTCCAAGAGGTTCTGATCGCTGGACTTGTACACCGCCGTGGGTGTCTGGCTGGGAAGCCTGGCGTCGATCTCCAGGGCCTGCAGGCGCCCGGAGTTGAGTATCACCTCTATGTCCATGACCCCCACCAGCCCCATTGCCCTGGCCAGTCTCACGGTGTCTGCCCTGAGGGCCTCCACCAGGGGCGTCTCCAGGTCCGCAGGGGCCAGGACCCGCTTGCAGTCGTAGAGCGGGTCCATCTCCAGCTGGGTGACTTGGAGGGTGCGGAAATGAAGGCCTGTACCTACCACTTCCAAGGAGTAGGAGGGTCCCTCGAGGTACTCCTGGATGACCCACCCGGATAACCCCTTCCCCATGTTCACCTTGAAACGCTGGAATTCGCCCTCATCGCCAAACCGCCTCACACCGTCACTGCCGCTGGAGCCCGACGGCTTGGCGATGACCGGAAACGTTCTAGCGCCAGGACGGGGGGCGGGGACCCCCTGCTCGGCAAAGAGCCTGTCTGACTTGATCTTGCAGCTGGAGATCCGGTAGGCCCTGGGGTCATAAGCGATGGGAACGCCCTCACCGTGAGACACCCTCTCCAGAACAGGCAGGACCTCCAGGTCTTCCAGGGCGGGAACTACCAGGTCAACGCCACGCAACGCCCTCTTCAGCGCCCATTCATCGGTAATGTCTACCAGCAGGAATTCATCACACAGACCAGCAGCCGGGGCTTCGCTGTCCACATCTGCCACCAGCACCTCCCACCCGGCCTCCCGTGCCAGGTAGGCAGCCTCGGTGCCCTGGAGCCTGCCCCCCGCCACTAAAAGCCTCATGCCCTGACCCCTTCCCCTGCCATGGCAAGACGCCTCTCCCTGGCCACCCAGGCCTCATATTCCTCCGCAGTGGATGCCTCGAGGCCAAGCCTTTCGAGAACCGGGAGGACTCCCTTGACGCTCCTGTTGCCCTCATCAATGTCCAGCGAATGCTGGGACACGCCGGCAAGCCCGGAATGGGGCGGTATCAGGGATGTGATGACGTTGGCGCCTGCCTGGAGCCGCAGCTCCAGGCCAGCCAGGCCGTCTACATCCAGGGATGCCGGGATCAGCCTGGACGGGAAGGAGAGCCTCAATGCGGCTATCATGGCCAGTTCCCGGTTGGGCCAGGAGAAACGTTCCATGGGTGTGCCAGCCTGGTTGACGAACCCCATGACCCGCACCTGCTGGCACCGGACGTCCCTCATAGCCTCGATGGTAGTGGCCAGGTCGTCCTGGGTCTCGCCAACGCCTGTAAGCACCCCCTCTTCCGTGAGGAGCCCAAGGTCTCGGGCCCAGGTCTTCGTATTCATCCTCTGTGAATAGTCCTGTCCGACCCGCAAGCGGGCGAAGAGGTCCCTGTTGTGGGTCTCCTGGTAGCATGCGTACCAGTCCGCGCCTGCGCCTGCCAGGGAGGAGAGCACATCCCTGGGAACCACCCCCGGGGATATCATGACTGGGAGCCCAACCTCATGCCTGACAGAGCGGACCAGGCCCACCAGGGGCTCGAAGCCCTGCTCGTGGTAGAGCGCGTCCTCACCCATGGTCAAGTCTATCAGGTGAACCCCCGATTCGGCCAGGTTCCGGGAGACCTCCAAGACCTCGCCAGGACTCTTCCTGTATGGGGTGTGCCGGTCATTGCCAGTGCGGTACAGGCAGAAGGCACACCTGTTCCGGCACCAGGTGGAGAAGTAGACAAAGCCATAGAGGAACACGCCCCGGCCGAAGTAGCGCTCCCTGAGGGTGCGTGCCGAGGCAAACACATCCTGGAGGTCTGGGCCCTCCAGGCTCACCAGGAAACGGATATCCTCCCGAGGCAGGGGCTCTTCCCTGAGGGATCTGTCCAGTATGTCCGTGAGGAAACGGGGCATGACTATCGACCCTTCTTAATGGTCCCGGTGCTTGGGAGCGCCTGCCATGGCCCCAAGCCACCTGGCATTCATTGTGTTGCCCGTGAGTTACCTTATCCTATGTTGAGGCGTACCCCGTCAAGGTACGCCAGGCTGCGTCCCACCCTGTGAACGCCCTGGTAGCCTTCGCGCACCATGGCCAGGCGTTCCAGGCCAAAGCCTATTCCCACCCACGTATCGAACACCCCCCATGCCTCGTCCAGGGGGTGCGGGCCCATGGCGCCCGAACCTAGCTCCAAACCTGAGACCACATCCAGCGTGGTCCCATATACCTCTGACTCCTTCTTGTGCAGCTGGTAGTCGCTGATGCCTGAGGCCTCCATGACCAGGGACGCCAGTTCCCTCAGCCTGGGGGCCCTCTCCTCCTGGGGCAGGCCCATCTCCACGAGGTTTAGCATGGTGAACTCGTTCAGGTGCTGCGCCCCGCTGGTTTCCTTGCGGAAACAGGGGCCCACCTCAAAGATCCTAATGGGCATGGGCCAGACCCGGGCCAGGCTTACCATCATCTTGTACAGGTTCGGGGCCAGCATGGGCCGGAGACACCTGGAGGGGTCCACCCAGAATACCTGGCTAAAGAGGGGATGGTCCTCGCTTATTGTCATCTTCTCCAAGGAGACCCTGGGGAGGAGTATGGGTGTGACCACCTGTGTGAAGCCCCTGTCTATTAGGGCTTTGACGAGGTCCTCCTCCAGCTGGCAGAGCACAGGGCGCCGGCGGACCTGGCGGAGGCTCTCCAGCCTGCGCCTGGCCTCCTCCACCAGGCCCCGCTCGGCCTCTTGGAAGGTACGGTTCCGGTGGCCCACATCGGGGAATTCCTGGTCAAAGATGGCCTGTCCCGCCCCGAGCTCAGCCAGACGCTGGCGTTGCACGGGGGTCCAGGAAACACCCACCTTGTGTCCCTCCCTCCCGGGAAACCGGGGGAATGGTACTGGCGGGGAGTCCGGGAGCCACCCCCGGCTGCGCAGATTTAGGGTCTGCGCGATCATGCCGATCTACCCCCCGCTTGCCCGCTCCGGGGCGCTAGAGCACCTAAGACGCCCGGGGCATGATAGTCTTCGACACCTCTTGGCCAAACCCCTTTTGAGGCCACATGGTGGCACCTGGCTGTCTGGTGATTCTCTCCCACCGTCGCTGCCCACATGCTCGAGTCTAGCCTCTGTAACCCTCCTTTGAAGAACCCAGGCTTACCTTCGTGGCGCTCGGAAAGGAAGTCCCACGCTCGCGGGCGAATACCTGCCTCTATGGGTTCTCGTGCTCCATGAAATGGATGGGAGTGGAGTAGATGACAGGAAGAAGCGCCCGGACGGGAGTGACTCTTGCCTCCGGCTTCGGGCTCCTAGCCCTCACCCGGGACCAGCTGGACTCCCTTCACTACGCTACCCTTGAGGTGTTCAGGAATACTGGCATCAAGGTGGACAGCGAAGAGGCCGTGGAAATGTTCCATGGCGCCGGCGCAAAGGTCGAGCGCAGGCCCGGCCAGACCATCGTGAAGATACCTCCCTACGTGGTTGAGGACTGCATACAATGGACCCCTTCCACCACGGTCTACTATGGAAGGGAGCCGGAGGACGACTTCGTGGCCGAACCCAACCGTGTGGGGTTCAGCACCTTCGGCGAGTGCGTGAAGGTGATCGACATCCACACCCGGCAGGCCCGGAGGTCCGTCAAGGAAGACGTGGCCCAGGTCACCAGGGTGTGTGACTACCTCGATGAGATCAGTGTGATGGAACGGCCCCTCTGTTCGTCAGATTGCCTCCCGGCAACCCAACCCCTGCATAACCTGGACGCCCTCCTGAATAATACCTCAAAGCATGTCTTCACCGGGGCGGGCAACGGAGCCAACTGCAGGAAGATGGTGGAGATGGCGGCGGCCAGCGTGGGCGGCGCAGAGGTATTCCGGGAGCGCCCCAACCTCACAGTGTTCGTGTGTCCCACAAGCCCGTTGATGCTGGTGGAGGAGTGCTGCGAGGCCATCATAGAGACGGCCAGGGGAGGGGCGGGTGTTGCCGTGATCCCAATGGCGCTGGCGGGCGCCACGTCCACGGTGACCCTGGCCGGCACCCTGGTGACCCATAACGCCGAAACCCTCTCGGCCCTTGTCCTGGCGCAGCTTGCCCGCAAGGGCACAGCCTGTACCTACTGCTCCATGAGCACCATCATGGACCTGAGACTCATGGTGGGCGCAGTGGGATCACCTGAACACGGCATGATCAGCGCGGGGGCCATCAACCTGGCCCAGTACTACCGGCTCCCCAGCTGGGTCGGCGGGGGCGTTTCCGACAGCAAGATCCCTGACGCGCAGTCCGGATACGAGTACACCCTCAATGCGGTCCTGGGGGCCCTGGCTGGGGCCAACATCGTCTACGGGGTGGGAGCCCTGGAAATGGGACTCACCATTGACTTCGCCAAGCTGATCCTGGATGCGGAGATGATCCGCTACATACGGAAGGTCACAGGGGGCATTGACTTCTCTGACGAGACCCTGGCCCTGGACCTTATCCACCAGGTGGGTCCAGCCGGGGAGTTCATGACCAGCGAGCATACCTTCAGGCACATGCGGAAACAGTCCCAGCCAAGGTTGTTTGACCGCAGGACCAGGAATGCCTGGAGCGCGGAGGGCTCCCGCGATGCAGCGGAACGGGCCTACGAGGAAGCCCAGCACATCCTGAAGACTCACAAGCCCATACCCATGGTAGCGGGGGCGGCCCAGACCATCCGGGCCATCATAGAGGACTACGAAGCGGAGATCCTCCGGGGACACCCTGGCGCCTGAGCCAGGATGGAGGGTCACCTGGTCAAGGAGTCAGCTGCCTGGTGGGGATAAGCAGGTGTATATCGTCTTTCCACATGATTATGGCGTCCTCCCGGGTATCAGTGTAGTAGCCACGCCTCACTCCCTTCCGCTGGAAGCCGAACCGGTGGTACATGAGCTGGGCGGCACTGTTGGACACCCGGACCTCCAGGGTCATCCTCTGGCAGCCCCTGGCCGCAGCCCTGGCCAGCATCTGGGACAGTAGGAACCCCCCCACTCCCTGGCGCCTGACCCTGGAATGCACCGCGATGTTGGTGATGTGGGCCTCATCCAGGATAAGCCACATCCCCGAGTAGGCCACGACGACCCCCGCCCTCTCCACCACTACGTAGTGAGCCATCGCGTTCTCAGTGATCTCCGAGACAAAGGCCCTCTCTGACCAGGGGCTGGGGAAGGCACACCGCTCTATCGCCAGGACCTGGTCGATGTCGTCCAGGGTCATCTCCCTCGCCGTAAGGGGCGTTCTTGGATCAAGCCATTCCGGAACTGCTCTTTCCTGTGCTCCCAATTGATTTCCGCCTCCGATCGCCGGAGGTACTGGGGCATGAGGGCAAAGGGTGTCACCGCTTCCGCCACCTGCCCGATCTCCGCTATGTGACCCGCCCTGGGCACCCGGTCACCGCCCACCCTGGCCCTGGAGCCGAACCGTTCCAGGATCTCTTCCTCGTGGGCGTGCGCGTACCCCCCGACAAAGAGCACTGGGCCGCTGGGAACCTTCTCCCAAAAACCCTCGGCAGGTCCCGCCCAGACATCAGTGACGCGGGCGCAACGGCGCCCCCCCTGATATCCTGCCCCGTATAGCCGGCCCCTCCGGGCGTCCATGAGGGCCACGATGGTGCCCTCGAAGAACCGCGTCCCGTGAGCCAGGGCCTCCAAGGTCAAGACGCCCACCGCCGGTATGTCCCAGGCATAGCACAGCCCCTTTGCCAGGGACACCCCGATACGCAAACCGGTGAAGGACCCCGGGCCCACCGTGACTGCCACCCTGTCCGGCTTCGGGCACCCCGTGTCCTTCATGGCCCGTTCCACCAGAGGCATCAGGTACGCGGAGTGCTTCATGGGAAGCCTCAGGGTGTACTCGGCCAAGAGCCCGCTATCATCCCCGAGAGCCACCCCCATGGTCTCCGTGGAGGCATCAAGCGCCAGTACCAGCAAGACGAGACACCTCCTCCACCAGCCGGCAATACCGCTCTCCCTTGGGTTCCATGGTGATGAGCCTGGTGGAGGGCCCCTGGGGCAACAGGGTGACCCACAGCAGCTCCGTGGGGAGCACCTCCTTTACCTTCCGGCCCCACTCTACCAGCGTTACACCCTCTCCATAGAAGTATTCCTCGTAGGGGAGGTCATCCATGTCAGATGCCCGGTCAAGACGGTAGACGTCCAGGTGATACGCTGGCAGGCGCCCCCGGTACTGGTGCACCAGGGTAAAAGACGGGCTGCGCAGGTAGCCTGTGACGCCCAGCCCCACCAGTACCCCGCGGGCAAAGCAGGTCTTGCCTGCCCCCAGCGGGCCCTCCAGCGCCACCAGATCGCCCGGTCCAAGAAGGCCCCCTAGGAGCCTGCCCAGAGCCTCGGTCTCCTCAGGGTGCCGGCTGGTACATTGCCACATGTCTCTTCTCCTCGAATGATCTCAGGCGGGCCTGGCCAGTAGCCGGGCTGAAGGGAGGGGCTGCCATGACGGGCCCGGCGAAGGACGGATCGCACTACATGGGCACATCGCCGATATCGAGGAAGACGTGGGGCGTAGTCTACTGTTCACTCCCAGCCTGGTCCATGCGCTGCAGGTTAAGGGCCTGGTCTCCCCTGGGGAACTGGAGGCCGTCCTGGAACTGGACAAGGCGGAGCACCCGCCCCGTTCAACCGGTCTTCCCTGCACCGGCCAGCTGGTCATACCGGTCCCGCACCCTCTGGAAGTCCTCCCAAACCGGCCGCTTCTTTTCAGGGTCCCTCAGGAGAGCGGCGGGATGGAATGTGGGCATGTAGAAAATCCCGTCCCGCTCCCGCCAGGCGCCCCTGTCCCGGGTGATCCTGAGCTGGGGATCCAGTAAGGCCTGGCTGGACAGGGCACCCAGGCACACCACCACCTTGGGCCGGATGATCCTGATCTGGGCCCTGAGGTGCGGCAGGCACCTGGAGGCCTCCTCCGGCGTGGGTAACCGGTTCCCAGGCGGCCTGCACTTCACCACGTTAGCTATGTAGACCTCTTGCCTCCTGAACCCGGCGGCCTCCAGGATCCGGTCCAGCAGCTGGCCAGCCTTGCCAACGAAGGGCCGTCCCATCTCGTCTTCGGTCGCCCCTGGGCCCTCTCCCACCAGCACCAGGGAGGCATGGGGATCCCCTTCCCCGAAGACCACGCCCCTCGAGGTGTCCCTTAGCGAGCACCTGCGGCACTTAATCACCCTTGAGGCGAGTTCCTCCAGGTTATCGATGTCTCCCCACAGTTCGCCCTTGGCGGCCTTGGATGGACCATCGAACCTGTGGATATGCTGCCCCTCGGACTGGGTTTCATCCCCCTCCAGGAAACCGAAGAGCATTTGCTGGTCTTGCTGGTCATCCCTGCGCAACGTCATCACCCTTTGGCTGGCGGCCGGCCGCCCAGGCTGATGGATACACGAATTCTTCACTGGATTGGCGTTTCCTGCCACTGCCGAGGGAGGGGTCAGACACAGCACACGGGGGGCCGGGGCCCCCCATATACTCCAGGAGGATTTCGTGGCCTAGCGGTTCACCAGGGCGTGTATGGCTTTCAGGATAACCTGCTGCTGGGGATCTTCCCTCAGCCAGGGGACGGTGCCTCCAGCACCCTGCCAGGGATGCCCTCAGCCGCTTCTTACCTGCCGTGGTCATGCAGGGGGAGATCCATGGAAGCTGTGCGAGACCTCACGGTGATCTCCAGTGGTGATGGAGCATAGCGCACACCCCGGTTTGCACACCGCCCGGGATATGGCGGAGGTCCCATATCACCCATCTCCATCCCCACATGGCATCCGGCAACCGTCAATATCGTTAACATGCCCCGCCATCATCCCGGTCGTGACAAGGACGAGGGTGGCCAGGGCCCAGGTGATTCGTTTCACTGGTGACATGATCCTGGCACCTGGCTCAGATCCGGGACCAAGCCCGGCGGGCCTTGGCCCAGAGCCCCACCGGCTCTACCCTGACCGCCTCTTCGGGGCATAGTTCCTGGCAGCACAGGCACTTGATGCACCGGCCGGGGTCGATGGCTATCCCCCGCCCGTGGCGATGCATGGCACCGGCGGGGCAGCTGGCCTCGCACATCCCGCACTGGCGGCACCGGGCCTCATCCACCTCGAGGCGGCTCTCCACCAGGGATACCACCAGCCTCCCCAGCCTCTCCGGGACCCTCTCAAGGAACCCAGTGGGTGGGAGGCGAAAGGGCCCCACACACCGCCTTACCTCGGAGAGATCCGCGCCAGGGGTGTCTATGTGGTCTAGGTCATTAACCCCAAGGCCCCTGCCGGCGGCGATGACGCTGGTATGTACCCTGCCAGGCCTCAATCCCATGATGGAGCAGCACACAGCGTCCAGCGCCACGCAGTCCTGGGACCCCAGGATGAGCCTCGCCGGCTTCAGGGTGCCTAGAGAGGGGCCCATGCCCTCCATGGCCTCCACCGCGTCCATGAGGCCGTAGCGAGCCCGGGAGACCCGGAACACCTCCACCAGGAGGGCGGCGAAGTCCGACGGCTTGGGGGCTATGCGGTGGAATCCTGTCTTTCCCAGCCCTGGCACTACGCCAAGCATGTTCTTAATGGCCCCTGTCATCAGGGTAAGGCCGTGAGTCTTGAGCTTGGCCATGGACACAACCAGGTCAGCCTCGAGAACAGCCCTGGCCACCCGGATCCTGTCCACAAGGCCGCACTGGCTTTCCACCTCCACGATGCCGCCAGCGTCAAGGTTCACCAGGATTGCCTGCTCCTCCCGGGTCACAGCCTCGATCCCGGTAGCCTCCAGCGCTGCCCTTGTCCGGGCACGGCCGCCGGTCGCCCCGCCCGAGCTGTCGCCCACCCAGGGCACGCCTCCAGCATCCCTGACCAGTCGTATCATGGCCCGTACCACCTCAGGATGGGTCGAGACCCCCCTTTCGGGAAGAGCCGCCCTGAGGGCGTTGACCTTCAGGAGCACCCGGTCCCCAGGGGCCATGGGGAGCCCGCCCGATGATTCCACGGCCTGCCTCACCGCTGCCTCCACCGCGCCGGTGGCGTAGGAAGGACAGCGAGCCAGGCCTACGCGGGTCACTGGCTCTCCACGCCAAGGCACTCCAGGGCCACCTTGGCGAGCATGGCCGCGCCTACCGGCAGGCATGCCTCATCAAGGTCAAACAGCGGGTGGTGGGCAGGGTACCGGGAGGCCGGGCTGGATCCCGCGCCAAGTTTGAAGAAACTCCCCGGGGCCTTCTCCAGGTAGTAGCTGAAGTCCTCAGCCCCCATGGAAGGCTCGTTAAAGACCAACACCCCGTCCTCGCCCAAGAGGCTTGACGCTGCCGCCTGGACCAAGGCTGTCATAGCATCGTCATTGACCAGGCTGGGGTAACCAGGGGACAGCTTCACCTCGCACCGGGCCCTGAAGGCCTGGGCCGTGTTCCCTGCGATCCTGAGGACACTATTCCGGAGGTACTCCCTGGATGCAGGCTTCAGGCTCCTGAGGGTCCCCGTCATGCGGACCTCGTCCGCTATGATGTTGTGCCGGTAACCCCCATTGATGGTGCCGATGGTAACCACCGCGCTGTCCAGGGGACCTATCTCCCTGCTCACCACGGACTGCAGCGCCGTAACCAGGTGGGCGGAGGTCACTATGGCGTCCACCGCACGCTGTGGCTCGGCACCATGCCCGCCCTCGCCCCGCACGTTGATCTCAAGGGTGTCCACAGCGGCATTGGCAGGCCCGAAGGTCACGCCCACCGTGCCCGTCTCCATCTCTGTCTCCGTGTGCAGGCCGAAGCAGGCGTCGACCTGGGGGTCATCCATGGCCCCCTCACGGATCATGGGCTCAGCCCCGCCGGGTCCCTCCTCCGCTGGCTGGAACAGGACTATCACATTGCCTGGAAAGGGCCGCGACTCCACCAGGAGCCTGGTGGCTCCCAGAAGACAAGCCACGTGGGCATCGTGGCCGCAGGCGTGCATCACCCCGGGAACCCGGGAGGCGTAAGACACCGTCTTCCTGTCCTGGATGGGCAGGGCATCCATGTCCGCCCGGAGGAGCACGGTCCTTCCTGGGGCGCCGCTTCTCACCAGGGCCCACACCCCGGTACCCGCCATTCGTCTTGGGGCGATGCCCATCTCTCCCAAGTGCGCCTCTACCAGCTGGGCTGTCCTGTGTTCCTGCATGCCCAGCTCCGGCCACATGTGGATCTGCCGCCGGATCTTGGCCAGCCAGTGGGACATGGCCCTTGCCTTGGATAGCAGATTCATCTTCAAACCCCTCGCTTTCAGCCGAAGGAAGGCCTGATCTCCCCCACCTGCTCTCCCAGGGCATTGACGACCGGTAGGACTCCATACCGCGCCACCAGGGGGTCCTCCTTCCCCAGGGCCCCCAGGATGACCAGAGCCCTGATGAGAACCGAGGCTATGGCCCTTTCAGACCCGTCATCTATCTTCAACGCAAGCCCGAGTCCCTTCTCCAGGACCCCCAGGCAGTAGACGCCCTCCGCCCCGAGCTTGGCCACGAACCGTCCCTGGCCCATGACCATCAGGTTGGTGCAGAGCCTTCCATCGCCTGCCACCATGTGAGGGTGCTTCATCATAGCCTCCCTCACCCTGGTCACGGCGCCGGCACGCGTGCACCTCAGGTAGCGGGGGTTAGACATCCTGGCATAGGCCAGGGCCATGCCGGACAGGGCAAGAGCGTACACAGGCACCCCGCAGCCGTCGGACCCCATGGCCAGGTGGTCTGAGGGGTGAGAGGTTATTGAGCTCACTGCCTCTAAGAGGATGGACTGCACGGGGTGGTTCATCTCCCTGTAGCCTCGGGTATCCAGCCCAAGGTGCCGGCAGAGAGCCAGCATACCAGCGTGCTTGCCCGAACAGTTGTTGTGTATGGGTGCCGGGAGCTCCCCCCTCCTGGCCATTTCAATGTAGACCTCGCGGCCCAGAGGCGGGTGGGAACCGCACTCGAGAACCTCTGGGGTCACCCCGATCTTGTTCAGGATGGACTGGACTGCCTGGATGTGCCTGGCCTCACCGTTGTGGGAGGCCACAATCACTCCTAGTTCGCTGTCACTGATCCCGAAGGCATCCACGGCGCCGGATTCCACCAGCGGGATAGCCTGGAAAGGCTTGGCGGCGGACCTCATGAAGGTGACCCTCCCCGGGTCGCCCACGGCCATGACCCTCTGCCCCAAGGCATCCACCACCACGAGGTCGCCGTGATGGCGGCTCTCTACCAGTCCTCCCCTGGTAACCTCAGCAAGGATTTCAGACACCGCGCCCTATCCCCTGGCCCCCGGCCTCTGGGATGTCCTCGGCCATGGCGAAGAGCGCTGCCGTCCCCCCCGTGTGCAGGAAAACCACGCAGCCGGGCCCATCGAAGTGCCTGGCGCCGAGGTCCATCAACCCGGCCATGGCCTTCCCCGTGTAGACCGGGTCCAGGATTACCCCCTCCCAGGAAGCGGTCTTCCTTATTGCGTCCCAGCACCCTGCCGTGGGTATGGCATAGCCCTCGCCTACGTAGCCGTCGAAGATGGTGAGGTCTTCCTCCTTGAACCCAAGGGGAAGGTCCAGGAGGCGCGAGGTCCTGTTGGCCACGTCCGCGGACATCCTGGCAAGCTCACCGGAGCTTCTCCCCACACTTATACCGGTGACCTTTACCGCGGGATCCAGGAGCCTCGTCCCCACCAGGATGCCCCCGATGGTGCCCGCCGATCCAACGGCGGTGACTATGTGGCCTATGGTGATGCCGGCCTCCGCCGCCTGGCCGAATAGCTCCAGCATCCCCAGGACGTAGCCAGCGGCTCCCACCGGGCTGGAGCCCCCCAGGGGGATTATATAGGGGGTGCGGCCCCTGGCCTCTACCTCCCGGGCGATCTCCTCCATGGCGGTACTGGGGTCTTCCTTGCCGATCAGCGCCACCTCCGCCCCGAGGAATCGATCCAGGAGGAGGTTCCCCGAGAACACGCTGGGGGCATTCCCCGTGAGTACCAGAACACACCTCATACCCAGGCGGGCCGCAGCTGCCGCCGTCTGCCGGGCGTGATTGGACTGCAGCGCACCGGTGGTAATGACCACATCGGCGCCCTTCGTGACGGCATCCCCCATGAGGAACTCCAGTTTCCGGGCCTTGTTCCCGCCCGTGGCCAACCCGGTCTGGTCATCCCGCTTCAGGAAGACCCTGAACCCTAGTTCCCGGGAAAGACATCTCGCCTCTTCAAAGGGGGTAGGCAGGTGGGCCAGCCGGACCCTGGGAAGGCTGCCAACTCGCATCTAGGACACCTCACTCTCTTTTATTATGAAGGGGGCCACCCCCTGTTACACCTAGACCCCGAGGAGCACATACTGGAATGCCCCCTGATACCGGGGTGCCTCCCCATCATTCCTCCGGCCTCCGGCGGTCAGACCCCGGGGCACGCCGGGCTTTCTTGCCTCTAATGACAGCCGTGTCTCCGGAGGGCTTTCACAGGATCCCCTCCAGGCGGCCAAGAACCCGGGGTAGATGATCCAGCAGGTCTCCCGCTATCATCCCTCGCTGTCCCTTCTCGTGCAGGGCCTCGTCCCCAGCCATGCCGTGAAGGAAGGCCCCCAGGAAAGCGGCCTCACCTGGCTCCAGGCCCTGGGCCATGAGGGCAGCGATGATACCAGTCAGCACGTCCCCGCTTCCGCCCGAGGCCATACCCGGGTTCCCTGTGGGATTGAGGTAAGCCAGGCCTCCGTAGGCCACCACTGTGGGGGGCCCCTTCAGCAGGACAGCGGATCCTGTGTCTTCGCTCAGGGAGGTGGCAGCGAAAAGCCGGTCCCGCTGGACCTCCTGGACCGTGCTCCTGGTGAGGCGGGCCATCTCCCCAGGGTGAGGCGTCATGACCAGCCGGGAGCCGCCCGGGCGCAAGCCAACGGCATTGTTGAGACCGTCAGCGTCCAGGACCACAGGGACCGGGCACCGTTCAAGAACCTCCCTTACCACGGCCCTGGGACCTTCACCTTGACCCAGGCCGGGCCCGATGGCCACGACCTGGGCCCGCGCTGCCATCTCCAGTACCTCCCGGGCCGCTTCTGCCCGGAACCGACCATCATCACCGCAGGGTAAACCCCGGGTCATGGCCTCCTTGACTGAGGAAGCCACCGGGTGCTGGATGCAGCTGGGCACGGCAACCGTAACCAGGCCAGCGCCGGCGCGAAGGGCTCCCATGGCCGCCAGGACGGCAGCGCCCGAGAAGCCCAGGGACCCTCCCAGGACCAGGACGTGGCCGAAGTCACCCTTGTGAGAGTCTTCCCTCCTGGGCGGCAGGAGGGTTTTCACCAGGTCTTCAGTGACCAGGCGTACCTTGATCCCCTGTGCTTCCACAGCGGAAGGGGGTATCGATATATCGGCCACCACGACGTCCCCGGCACAGGATGCGCCGGGATAGAGGAGGAGGCCTCTCTTCAGAAGGCCGAAGGTCACTGTAAGGGATGCCCTCACTGCCAGGTCCGCCGCACCGGTATCCGCGTCAACACCGGATGGGATGTCCACAGACAGGACGGGCCTGCCTGATGCGTTCAAGGCGCTTATGATGCTGGAAATGGGGGGCCGGGGGACTCCGGAGAAGCCGGTGCCCAGGAGTGCGTCCACCACAAGACCCGCACGGGGCAACAGGCCCAGGACCTCCCCGGGATCTGGCACCTCTTGCACGTCTAGACCCATGTTCCGGCATATCTCAAGGTTAACCCGGGCATCCCCCTTTACCTCATCGATCCTCCCCACGAGGCATATCTCCACGTCCACACCCTGGCAGTGCAGGTGCCTGGCAGCCACGAACCCATCCCCTCCGTTGTTGCCCTTGCCCGCGAGCACCAGGATGGGTCCCTGGGGCTCCATCCCCAGGGCCTCCATGGCCACGGCCCTGCCTGCGTTCTCCATGAGGAGAAGGCCCGGGATCCCCGTATCCATGGCCCTCTTGTCGATCTCGCGCATCTCAGCGGCGGTGGCCACCAGCATTGCATCGCCTCCTCGCATGTGGGTAAGGCAGGCACCAGCGCTATTATTATTTCGCGGAGGCCCCCGGAAAACCTTCGCTCCAGGGCAAGATGTGCCCCCGCGCTCATGCCAGTTAGGTGCAGCCCCTCTCCGGGAGCGGGGCGACGCCGGCAAAGGTGGTACCAGCGAGGGCTTGGTAATTTTCTGGACACCGAAGGGGAATGCGGAAAACCCCAGCATTGACTGGAGGGAAGCCCCCATCTATAATGGGAAGGGAAAACAGAACAGAGAAGCACTGGACAGGTGCCCTCATTGAGGGAGAATAGGGAAACCGGTGACCCCAGTCCCCGGGGCAGCATCGCCCATGGGGCAGGGTAAAGCCGGTGCGGTCCCGCCACTGTAAGCGAGGAGCCTGCCGCAGGCCACTGGGGCGTTTCGCCCCGGGAAGGCGCGGCAAGGGCGATGAGCCGCCAGCCAGGAGACCTGCCTGTTCAGAATGGCTCTAGCCTCCGGCTGGAGGGGAGTAGAGCGCAAACTTGGGATGATGGCAAAGTCCCTAGCGGATCAAGCTAGGGACTTTTCGTTTTCACCCAAGGCCGAAAACCTAAGGAGGAGGAGATTAAAACATGCAGTCTAAGCACCTAGAAGGGCACGGGCATCCCAGGGTGAGGCAGGGTTTCTTTTCCGGTACCCGCCTGGTCTACCTGGCGTTCCTAGTAGCACTGAGTGCCGTGGGGGCCAACCTGAAGCTGCCGAGCCTCACAGGAACCCCTGCCCTGGATTCCCTCCCGGGGTACCTGGCGGCCATTCTCATGGGCGCCCCTGAGGGAGCCCTGGTAATCTCCCTGGGGCACCTTCTCACAGCCTTGACCGCGGGGTTTCCCTTGAGCGTTCCCATCCACCTTATCATCGCAGCAGGCATGGCCATCTGTGCCACAGTCTTCTCGTATGTCGCCCGGAGGAGCCTGTGGCTGGCGGCGATCGCCGGCATCCTCATGAACGGAGTCCTGTTTCCCGCAGCCTTCATCCCCATCCCGGGTTTTGGCCCAGGGTTCTTCGCCGCCATGGTAGTACCCCTGCTGGTAGCCTCCGCCCTGAACATTGCAGGAACCTTGGTGCTCTACCTTTCCCTCCGCAAGATCCTGGGCTCAAGGCTTGCCCGTTAGGCTGTGGCCTTCCGCCAAGAGAGCCGGGCCTGTGGGGCAGGCCCGGCACTAGCCAGGAGGGAAGCCCCGGCCCGGGGAGAACACGATTACGGGGAGGGAGACCCATGTGGCATGAGGCCAAGCCTCGCAGGTACCGCGACTTGACCCTCCTGGAGATTGGCCGCGGCAGTATGCTGGTGATTTCCTGCGATTCCTCAGGGGGCATCGGCCCGAAGCCCGCCGATGTCATTAGGGTGCCTGCATACGTGGTGGGCCGTTTTGGCGTGCGGGTGGCACTCATGGAGGTCATGTCCGTGGGAGCCCGGCCTGTGGCCGTCATTGACACCCTGGCTGTGGAGCCTCATCCCACGGGGGCCCAGATACAGAGAGGAATCTCCGATGAGATGGTCTCAATCGGGCTTGACCCCGGGCTTTGCCTGACCGGGAGCATGGAGAGGAACGTGCCCACGGTCCAGACAGGTTTTGGCATCACTGTCCTGGCCCTTCTCCTGGAGGGTGAGGGCTTGATGGGGCGCCTTGGCCCGGGTGATGCCCTGGCCTGCTTCGGGGTTCCCAAGGTGGGCCCAGAGGTGCGCCTGGGAGACCCTGACCTGGCTGAGCCCTCCACAGTGAGGAGACTGGTGGATTCAGGCCGGGCAAGGGAGGTCTTGCCGGTGGGCTCAAGGGGGATACGCCGCGAGGCAGCGGGCTTGAGCGCCCTCTACGGCTGCCGCTTCAAGTGGGGGGACACGGCGGGATTGGACGTGGAGAGGTCAGCAGGGCCCGCCACCTGCCTTCTCGCTGCTGGGGACCGGGCGGACCTGATCGCCCTGGGCCAGTGCGCTCGAAAGCCCTTTCGCATCTTGGGCGAATTCGTCCCCCCCTAAGCCAGGCCAATCGCGGGCTAGGGCTAATCTATAGCTTCGTTGACCGTGGCGCCACGCCCGCAGCTGCCTGAGCTTCCGGGCATGACAAACCCCTGAGCCTCTGGGTAAGCCTACCCGGTTCCCGAGGGGACCCCTATGGGAGGGTTCCTCGGCGGTGTGGCCAGGCAATCGTTTTCTGGTAGAGTGAGAGGAATAAAGCCGCCTTCCAAGGAGGCAAGCCTCCATGAAGCCCAGGGTTTACGTTACCTGCAACACCTTTTTCGACATCATCGAGGCACTCGCGGAGGCCTTTGATTTGAGGGTATGTGGCTCCCCCGGCCCAGTTCCACGTCACGTGTTCCTTGAGGAGGCCAGGATGGCCCAGGGCATTTTCACCCTGCTCACGGACCGGGTTGATGGAGAGATCCTGGATGCGTCGCCCGGGCTCCGGGTGGTGGCGAACATGGCAGTGGGCTACGACAACATCGACGTAGCCGAATGCACCCGCAGGGGAATCTCGTCACCAACACCTGGGGTCCTAACGGAGACCACAGCGGACCTCGCCTTCGCCCCTAGTCTCGCCTCCGCTAGGCGACTGGGCGAGGCCGAGCGGTTCCCGCGCAGCGGCCGGTGGACACATGGGACCCGGCACTTCTCCTGGGCCGGGATGTTAGGCGGCTCTGTTGAAGGGATTTGACATCGATCCTCTGTAATCCTGGTTCCGATATAATCCTGGTTCCGAAGATTCCGACCATGTCCTTGGATACACCTTCTCATGTGCGAAAAATGGGTATTCATAAAGCCGTTGACAGTAGTATATACTAAAATATATACTGCAAATGAGGTGATTGGAAATGGAGACTGCAAAATTATTTGTCAATGGTCAGAGCCAGGCTGTCCGGTTGCCGAAGGAATACCGGTTTTCGGGTAACGAAGTATATATTCAAAAAGTGGGTAATGCTGTTATGTTGTTTCCAAAAGAGCGTGCATGGGAAACCTTTCTTAACGGTCTTAACAGCTTCACCGATGATTTCTTTGCAGACGGACGCAATCAGGGTGTTCAACCTCCTAGGAAAACGTTGTGAAATACATGCTGGATACAAATATTTGTGTGTATCTTATAAAGAAAAAACCAGAAAATGTGCTCATAAATCTCCATTCGAACATGGGCGACGGCGTTGCCATTTCTGCAATTACTCTTGCAGAACTCATGCATGGAGTACAAGCAAGCGCATACCCGGCAAAAAACGCACTTGCACTAAATCAATTTCTGTCCATTGTGGACATCTTGCCATTTGATGATGAAGCGGCTGCAGAATACGGGAGAATTTGCGCAACGTTGCGGCGACAAGGAACTCCGATTGGAGCTATGGATATGCTGATTGCGGCACATGCAAAGGCTAAAGCACTTATTATCGTCACTAATAATGTCCATGAATTTGAGCGAGTTGAGGGCCTTGGGCTCGAAAATTGGGTTAGTGCATGAAAGCCCGCGGGCATAGATTGGCTAATCAAGAGTGGACTCAAACGAGGTCATTCTGAAGTACCTCGTTTTTCATTCCCGTATCGTTCAGGGGCCTCTGACCTTGTTACGCTCAAGTGCGATGGAAGATCTTTTTGTTGACGTCTTGCCCGGTGGTTGGATATGATTCAAATCAGCCCATTCCTCCGAAGGAGATGGAGGACAGACATGACGAAGATGAAGGGCCGGGGAAACTGGAACAGTTCACTCACCTGCATCTGTTGATGGCGGAGGCAGGGCTGTGCCTGCTTCCGCGCATACCGGATGCGGTGAGTCCCCGCCCTAAGCCGTTCACCTGTTCCGCTTGAGTGTGGCACCTAGCAGGTACCCAGCAAAGCGGCAACCGGAGACTCATCGCCCCATTGTTGCGATGGGTCTTTTTGTATTCGTACGTCCAGCATGATAGGGGAGGGACACCATGAAGTCCATTCCTTGCAAGGCACCTCAACTTATCGGGAACACGCCCATGGTACGGCTAAACCGGCTGGCCCAGGGCGTTTCCGCCACAGTAGTGGCGAGACTCGAGTTCTTCAACCCCGGGTCCAGCGTGAAGCACCGTATAGCCCTGAGCATGGCGGAGGCCGCCAAGAGGGACGGCCTCATTGGACCCGGCACCATTATCCTTGAGCCTACGAGCGGCAATGCAGGCATAGGCCTGGCGATGGTGTGCGCATCCAAGGGTTACCGGTGCTCGCTGATGCCGGCTACCATGAACCGCGAACGCCGGTTACTCCTCAGGGCCTTTGGTGCTGATCTCGTGCTTACCCCTGGCCAGGAGGGCACGAAGGGGGCGGTGGACACGGCCCACGGCATGGCAGCCACTGACCGGCGCTACCTCGTTCTTGACCAGTTCTTAAACCCTGCCAACCCTCAGGTCCACAGGGAGATCGCGGCTATGGCGGGATAGCGACGGCCAGGTGGATGTGGTTGTGGCAGGCGTAAGGGCGGGAGGCACCGTTCACTGGTGTGGGTGAGGGGCTCAAGGCGCACAAACCCTCGGTGGAGATATCTGGCGTGGAGCCCGCGGGTTTACCCGTACTCTCAGGAGGGCAGCCAGGCCCCCACGGGATACACGGGATAGGGGCAGGCTTTGTGCCGGAGGGCTGAACCTGAGGGTCATGGACCTCGTGTTATCATGATCCCGTCATGCGGGAAACGCTACTCAACTGCCCTCTTCACGAATGCGGCAGGGGAGTTGACGGAGGAAGGGAGGAAGGGAAATGAGCCTCAGGCAAGACATACAAGCGGTGTTTGAGCGGGATCCCGCCGCGAAGAGCGTGTGGGAGGTAGTCCTGTGCTACCCAGGACTCCATGCCCTGTGGATATACAGGATGGCAAGGTGGCTATGGGTGAGGCGGTTTTACCTGGCGGGACGGTGGCTCTCACACCTGGGTCGCTGGCTCACGGGCATTGAGATTCACCCGGGGGCACGGATATCTCCTGGACTCTTCATCGACCACGGCATGGGGGTAGTTATCGGTGAAACAACGGAGATCGGGGAGGGTGTCACCCTCTACCAAGGGGTGACCCTGGGGGGTGTGAGCTGGAAGAAGGAAAAGCGCCACCCCACCCTGGGCAAAGGAGTGGTGGTGGGGTCCGGGGCCAAGGTGCTTGGCGCCATCACCATCGGTGAGAACTCGCGGATAGGGGCAAATTCCGTCGTGGTGAAGGACGTACCTCCGGATTCCGTCGTCGTGGGGGTGCCTGGCAACGTTCGCTCGCCTAACGGGAGCCTCACCAAGCCTGAGCACCTCAGGGACTTGCGCCACGATGATCTTCCAGACGCCGTCATGGAAAGACTCTCGTCCCTGGTGGAAAGGGTGACATCCCTGGAACAGGAGGTCACGGAACTCCGCAGTGCTGTCATCCCCGTTCACCTGCGGGGAGAGGCAGATGACCGTACCACGGTGTGAAATCCTGGGGGATCAATCCGGGCCGCGGGATCTCTCCCGCGGCTCGGGCCTACCTAGCCAGGGAGGCGCCAGCCCACGGCCAGCACCTGGGCCACGGCAAGATCGCCCTCATGGGTGACACTCACCAGGAAGGATGAGATTCCCCGGTTTCCAGCGGTTTCCTCGAGTTCCCCGTTGAGGGCCAGGAGCGGCCTGCCCAAGGGGTCATTGGTGACCTCCATGTGAATCCAGCGGCAGGCTCGAAGGCCAGTGCCCATGGCCTTCAGGGCAGCCTCCTTCACAGCAAGCCTTCCTGCCAGGCGCCGGGCGGCATGAGCACCCTGGGCCTGTGAGAGCTCCAGGGGTGTGAAAACCCTGTTCAGGAACCGGTCACCCCAGCGTGAGATCATCCTCTCCACCCGGGTGACCCTCACCAGGTCAATGCCGGCTCCCAGGAGCTCCATGGCCGCCTACTCCCCCGAGGGCCGGCTGGCATCCCCAGGGCCCTGCATGGCAGGGACCGCGGTCCTTCCCCTGGAGAAGACGGAGAGGGCCAGCGATCCCAGAACCCAGACTATCACAGCCAGCTTCACCAGGAACCCCAGGACAGGCACGCGGCCCACCACTGCTAGGATGAGAAGGCCAAGGATCACAGCCCACGCTGGGTGAGGGTTCCTGCCAACCCGGCAAAAGACCTTCTCCCCGATGAAGTGCCCCGCAAACACCGGGGCTAGATACATGGCGGCGCCGTATGCCACTATGGAAAGGATCCCCAGGGGCAGCCCCACCAGGGTTATGCCCAGTATGAAGCCTGCGATGGGTACCGCGATGAGCGCGAGCACCCCGTACCCCAGGGTTGCCCAGGGTCTCTCGCTGATCCGGGAGGAAATGCTGGCGACACTCCGGGGGGAGGCCAGGGCCAGCAGGGTCCCCACCAGGGAAAGACCCAAGAGGGAGATTATGCGTCCCCGCTCTGAGACCAGGGGCGGCACCTTGGACGGAACCCTGGGCATCACCGCGGTTACGCCTTTTTGCACCTCAACGCTGGGGTCAATGAAGGCAACCTTCTCGGACTCGTAGGTAACCCGGCCGCCCACCCTGGCTCCCGGGAGCAGGCGCAGGTTCTCCACCCGGACTGTGACGTCCTCCCCTACGGGTCCGCTCAGGACTATCGTGGCCGCGGAGCCCAGAACCTCACCACCAACACTCCCGGATGAGAACAAAGTGGAGGCTCCAGCCCAGAGATCGCCCCCGGCCTCCCCTTCGAACCTCGCGTCATTGGCAGCCATGAGGACATCCCGGCCCACCTCGCCTCCCACTGATGCCTCCCGGCCCGCCACCCTCACGGACCTGCCAACACTACCACCCACATGAACCGAATCCCCGGCGGCCCACACAGCACCGGTCACGGCCCCGTCCAGAACCACGCTCCTGCCAGCTGCCACCACGTCTCCCTCTACCCTTCCCCGCACCACGACCTGAGTACCGAAGGCATAGAGGTCATCCTGGATTACCTCTCCGGGGGCCACCTCCACAATCTCCCCGGTTCTCAGTTCAGCGGCGAAGACCCCCGTGGCGCTCAGGGTGAGAGCCAAGAAGGCTAGGACCAAGGCGACGAGTAGCCTGTACGTGATCCTGCAGAACATGTTAAGGCAATACCTCCTTGCCGAGGGCAGGCTTCTTACCGCCCCCGGCCCCAGGGACCGGGGGGCACGCCCTAATTCTACCACAATGAGGCATCCCCCGTCAGTGATGGACACTCCTGGCGGGGACGCCTTCGCAAGGGAGCTACCGGGGCCTTCAGCGACGGAACCTCTCCTCCCAGTCGATCCTACCGGTGAACTGCATGAGGGCAGCCAGTGTCAGGATGGAGCCCACGGTCACACAAAGCCCGGTGAACCCTTTAAAAAAGTGAGCATAGGAGAAGAGCACCAGGTAGACCAGCTGGGCAATCGCAGCCTCCCTGAAGGCAAACCTGGGCCCCACCACGAGCCTCAGGTAGGAGACCACCAGGGCCACGGACACCGCAGAGGAAATGGCGAAGGCAAGGTGCACATCCATGTGGTCTGCAAGGTACGCAAATAAGAGGTGAAAGGAGAAGAAGGCAGCGGCCAGGAAGAAGTAGTTCATGGGGTGGATCTTTATGTCCCGGAGGACACTGAGGATAAAGATGACGAAGAAGAAGAACAGGAGGGATACGGGGGCGAAGAGCGTGATCTGGCTGGCCAGGGGGCCAGGATTGATCCGGGAGGGCATCTTGATGCCCAGCGTGAACCCGGATATGAGGTTATCGTGCCGCCACACCAGTTCCCAACCATCCCCCACAGGGGCCTTGGATGTCGGGGAGATGGTTCCCGGGGGGAAGTCAATGGCCTTGAAGTCCGTAACCATTGTGAGGGTGAAGTCCTTCACCTGGCTCACCCCACGCCCCGGCACGTACAGCCACCTGTTCAGGCCCCGGGAATCGTACCCTATGGTAAAGGCCTTCTCCTCGCCGGGCGCCAGGGGCACCCGGGAGGATAGGACCCCCTCCTCCAGCCCCTCCAGGGCCACGTCTTGGTGGCCAACCCTGAACACGAAGTTGTCATAGATGGCCTGGGTCGTAGGGAAGGTGAACCCTATGACGTATTCCCTGCGTTCACTGGTGTTGTTCTTGATGAGGTAGTCTCCGTGAAAACCCACCCTGTAGGTGCTGTACCACAGGAGACCCTTCCTGCGCTGGTCGAGTTCGAGGTTGACCAGGATGTCGCTACTCTCGGGCACCACGGTCACCCGGCTAGAGTGGACTACCTTCTCATTCCAGCCCCGAGCCATATCCCCTGGGGAGTTGGCGGAGTCGTCCACGATGGTCCGGGCCGCCTCGTAGTACACCTCAGGGGCCATGGTGTGGTGCTCCTCGCCGTAGAGGTCCGCCACCTGCGTGCGGAGTTCTTCCTGGGTAGAGTGGGTCCTGTGTTCAGTCAGAACCGCCAGAGCCATCCAGGCAACGCAGGTTGCCAGGTAGATGGCAATTATGGCTAGGATTCGCCTGGCCACTCTCATCACCCTCCAGAACGTTTTGGTCTTTCACAGGGGAGTGACGAAGCCTGAGTGGGGAGTGTTCCCGAAAGCGGGGAAGCGCTGGCCCCGGGGTATGCTCTGCGGCCAGGCCATCGCTGCGACTAGTCCTGGATCTCGCTCATCACCGCGCCAAGTTCCTCCAGCCCCCGGCTGAAGGTACCTGGATCCCCTCCAAAACCGAAACGGATGTGCCCAGGCACATCGAAACACTCGCCTGGGACTAGGAGCACACCCCTTTCGTGGTAGGCCCGGAGACAGAATTCCTCAGTGCCTACGGGCAGGGTAAACTTTGGGAAGCATACCAGGCCCGCCCTGGGTTTCGTGTAGGAGACAAACCTGCTCATCCGGTCAAACCAGCCCTCCAGCACCTCGAGGTTTTCCCTGGCTATCTTGAGGTTCCGTTCCCACACCCTCCCGGACTCCCTCAGGGCCAGCCGGGCCAGGAAGTCAGAGACGGGGGAGTTGCTTATGGATGTGTAGTCCTTCCATGCCCAGCAGGCTTCCAGGATCTCCCTGGGCCCCGCCATCCAGCCTAACCGCAGGCCGGAGAGGCCGAAGGTCTTGGACATGCTCCCCACGCTGATGGCCCTGTGGCTGAGGTTCCGGGCGGGTTCCGCCACCACTCCCTCTTCGAAAGCCAGCCCGTGGTAGACCTCATCCGAGAGCACCCAGAAGCCTTCCTCCTGGGCCCATCCCAGTATGGTGCGCATGTCGTCCTGGGAGAGGACTGCACCCGTGGGGTTGTGGGGATTGTTCACCACAACCAGCTTGGTGCGCCGGTCGATAAGGCAACGAAGCGCCTCGAGGTTGGGCCTGTAGCCCTCCTCCATCCGGAGGTCCCAGAACTTCACCGTGGCGCCCCGGGCCTTGGCCACGAGCACCTGGTAGGCAGGGAACTGCACGATGACGGTGTCTCCTGGCTTCACCAGCACGTTGGCTATGTGGCAGTCCGCCTCGATGGCCCCCACTGTCACCAGGACCTCACCGGGGTCAACCCCCCGGTACCTCCCGGCGATGATGGAACGAAGGGCTCTGGAACCCGTGGTGGGGTTATACCCGAGTTTCAGGTCCATGAGCTCCTGTGTGAGGGCCTCCTTGTCCCCGAGCGAGAGGAGCTCCTCCAGGCTGAAGGGCTTCGCGTCGGTCTCCGCCAGGTTGTAGCGGGCATCCAGCTCGTAGGCGTTCAACCATCTTTCAACCTTAAACTGCTCTATCTCCAATGGCGCACCACTCCTTCACCATCTTCGCGAGACATCCCATCAATCTTCCATGCGGGGCACCCGACTCCTCCCTGGGGGAGTCGCCATCAAGGGCCGGGTTGGCCAGGGCGACAGGAACAGGGCGGCCCGCCCAGGACCTTCGCTCCTGGCAGCAGCGGCTTCGGCCTTGATCAAGATGGGACGGTGACGTGGCAAAGGCCCTTCTTAACACTTTGACGCCCTGGCGGCCTCAGCCCTTAAGACCACCCTGGGGCTCCATCGTCTCGCCCAGGTCTTGGCCTTGAGGGAGCGAAGCCTTGGCCCCAGGCGAGTCCACTGGGTTTTCTTCCTGGGCCTGGAAGCAGTGGGGGTTGTACTGCAGCACACCAGCTACCTCACACCCTCCAGCGGGTAGGCGCACCCGCGCTGCTCTATTAATCGTAACCTGGTTTCGTTGTGACACGTATTCCGGCACCCAAGAGGAGAATTGAGTTGTAGAAGTGATGTAAACAGGCAGGATCGGTTCTTGAGGCATCGTGAATTCGGTGTCAAGACGGGCGAGAGGCAGTGGAAGTTGTCGCCGGGCGTACTGTGACGTGCTAGCGGGGAACGTCTGCCATCACCGCCTTGCTACCCGGCACGTGACAGAACTCGCGCATCTCATTCCTGAGGGTCGATCTTGCCCACTGCCTCACCCCCGCTGGTCGTGCTACCATGGACATCCCCCCACCCGGAGGTCCGGCGCAAGCCTGGCGTAGGGAACCCCGGGGGCACCGGTCCAGTCTATGATAACGGATATGAGCTTGGGAAGGGCCCCAGGAAACCTTGTTCCTTTGCCCGGCACTGTTGACCTTGGCCGCCCGTCCAACTACACTCTTAAGTGGAGCGCGCCACCGTAATGGCGGATAGATACCAAGGGAAAAGGGGATCTTACGCGATATGAAACGCCTGCTGCTTTCAGCGCTGGTCATCTTGGGGATGAGCCTCTTTCCCAATCCATGCCTGGCCGTGTCGGCCGGGGACACCAAGGCACCCCTGGGGGGCGAGCCCCCAGAGATAGAGGCCCAGTCGGTAGTACTGGTGGACCATACTACGGGTGAATACGTCCTGGTGAAGAACCCGGACGAACCCAGGGTGCCCGCAAGCCTCATTAAACTGCTCACCCTGAAGCTTATCTGGGAGGCCGTAGAGGAGGGCAGTGCCAGCCTGGACCAGGGTGTCACGGTGTCGGAGAGGGCCTGGAGAACCGGGGGTTCCAAGATGTTCATCCGGGCTGGCACCCAGGTGCCGCTGGGAGACCTCATCGATGGCATCATAGTCGCCTCCGGCAACGACGCCTGCGTGGCCGCGGCAGAGTATCTTGAGGGAAGCGTTGAGGCCTTTGTGGCCCGCATGAACGAGAAGGCAGAAGACCTGGGAATGAAGAACACCAGGGCTGTTGATCCCCATGGACTCTCGGACGAGAACATCACCACCGCAAGGGACATGGCCCTCCTGGCCTCCCACTACGTGCAAGACCACCCTGAAGCTCTTGACCTCCACTCCACCAGGGAGTTTACCTACGGAGCCCCGGGCGAAACCCCCATTACCCAGCAAAACAGGAACCTCCTGCTGTGGTCCTACGATGGGGTGGACGGGTTGAAGACCGGCTACATCGAGGCCGCTGGTTTCAACATGCTGGTCACGGCAAGGCGGGGAGAAACCCGCTTCTTAGGCGTGGTCCTGGGGGTGCCTGGGGAGAGCATCCCGGAGGGTGAGGCGCGCAGGGCCCAAGAGGTCGCTCGCATTCTGGACTTTGGCTTTGCTAACTTCTCCTCAGCTCGGGTGGCCACTGCCGGGGAACCCGTTGGAGAGGTGAAGGTTTGGAAGGGCCGGGAGAACGAGGTCCGGGCAGTCGTGGCTACAGATGGACTGGTTACCCTGAGGCAGGGGGTAAAGACCCAGCGGGAACTTGTACTGCAAGACTCGGTCCAGGCACCGGTTGAAAAGGGACAAAGGCTGGGCGAGCTGGTAATAAGCCGGGATGGCCAGGAGGTATCCCGCGTCCCCGTAGTGGCTGAGACCGGGGTGCCCAGGGGCGGGTTCTTCAAGGTACTCATGGACACCTTGAGGCAGTTCTTCGGGAGGATCAGGATCACCAGATCCTGATGGGACTGGATGGAGGGGACACCCCCTGTTCCCTCTGGAGGTACGGCCACTTGAGAAAAACCCCTGGGGAACTCATCCTCCCCTCAAGGGAAATCCATTATTAATGGAGAACTAATCCCTAACCCATCGTGGCCTTGGGAGAAGCCACGGTCACCGGAGGGAGACAATATGGTCAAGGTATACGCATTGAGCACATGCCCCTGGTGCAAGAAGCTCAAGCAGTTCTTGGACCTCAAGAACATCGCCTACGAGTGCGTCGATGTGGACACCGCGGAGGCCGGGGTCCAGAAGGCAGCGCTAAAAGAGGTGGACCGCCTGGCCGGGGAGCGTGTATTCCCTGTAACTGTGGTGGGCGGCCGGGCGTTCAAGGGCTACCAGCCGGAGAGAATAGTGGAGGCCCTCAAGGATGAGGCCTAGGGTGTACTGTACTGTTTGCCGGAGCCACTTCGTGCCTAGAGAGCCTCTGGAGAAAGGCTCAATGGTCACATGTAGCGTATGCGGGGCACTCATCGAGATCCTGGAAGTATCCCCCGAGATAGGGAGCCAAAAGGCAATCCAGGAGCCCCTGGAGGAGATTACCCAGAGGGTGGAGGCCTTCGCCCGCCTCAGGAACTACGAGTTCAATGAGAATATGGTCCTCGTCATGGAGGGACTCATGGGGAAGTGGAAGGCTTACGGGGACTTCTACTGTCCCTGCCGTTTCGACAACTTGCCCGAGAACCTGTGCCCCTGCCGGGAAGCCAGGATGAACTGGGTACGGAAAGAGGGAGAGTGTCGCTGCGGGCTGTTTATCCTCCCGCCAGGCAAGTAAAGGGCAAGGAGACTGGGTCAAGTCATAGCGAGGGGTGTTAAAGGTGGAACACGGGGAGGCCCAGCAGACCTTCATCATTGAGGGCATGTCGTGCGCAAGCTGCGCCCAGAACCTGGAGACCAGGCTGAAAAAGGCCCCCGGGGTGCTGGAAGCCAGGGTGAACTTCGCGACGGCCAAGGCCTATGTGAGATATGAACCCGGGAGGACCAGCCCGGAGCGCCTTCAAAGTGTGGTAGACAGTGCTGGGTACAAGGTGAGACAGGATACCGCCTCAGCCGTGTTCCGTGTGACGGACATGACCTGCGCCAGCTGTGCCAGCGCCATCGAGAGGTCGCTTGCGAAAACCCCGGGGGTGCACAGGGCTGACGTCAACTTCGCCATGGGCAGCGTGTCCGTGGATTTTGACCCAACCGTTACCAGGGAGTCCGGCCTTGTCCGCGCCATCGAGAATGCCGGGTACAAGGTGGCCAGGGATGAAGAGGCAGGGAGCACCCCTATTGATGTGGACATGGCCCAGCTGGGGAGGGCCCGGAGGAGGATGCTCTGGGCATGGGGCTTCACCATCCCCATCGTCATCTGGATGCTGCCGGAAATGCTCTTTCACGTGGCTACCTTCGGCCACCATGTCATGAACGTGGGAATAGTGGCCTTGGCATCACCGGTCCTGTTCGGCCCGGGACTTTTTACCTACAGGTCGGCCTTCAAGTCGGTGAGCCACGGGGGCGCCAACATGGATGTGCTCATCGCCCTGGGAACCCTGGCGGCCTTTGTCACAGGACCCTTGTCTTTCTGGTTGGCCATCGCCAACTACTCTGGTGTGGCGTCGATGATCATGGCATTCCACCTCACCGGCCGCTATTTCGAGGCGAGGGCCAAGGGACGGGCCTCGGAGGCCATTAAGAAGCTGCTCAGACTCAGGGCCCAGACCGCCACCTTGCTGGTGGAAGGGCAAGAGGTGAGCATACCGGTGGACCAGGTTTGCGTGGGCGACGTGATGCTGGTACGACCCGGTGAGAAGGTGCCTACCGACGGTGTGGTCTTGGAGGGCGAAAGCACAGTGGACGAGTCCATGGCCACCGGGGAATCCCTGCCAGTGCCCAAGGGACCTGGGGATGAGGTTATCGGTGCCACCATCAACCAGCAAGGCCTACTCAGGGTGAAGGCTGCCAAGGTGGGAGAGGACACCTTCCTGGCTCAGGTCATCAAGCTGGTAGAGGAGGCACAGGGCACCAAGGTCCCCGTCCAGGAGTTTGCCGACAGGGTAACCGCGGTTTTCGTCCCGGTGGTACTGGTGCTGGCAGCCTCCACCAGCGCCCTCTGGCTGCTCATGCCGGAGCGGATGCGTCTTATCCTGGAGGCCGCATCCCCAGTAATCCCGTGGGTCCAGCCTGACCTGGGCACCGTCACGCTGGCGGTCAGCGCTACGGTGGCAGTCCTTGTCATAGCCTGCCCCTGCGCCCTGGGCTTGGCCACTCCCACCGCCCTCATGGTGGGAAGTGGGCTGGGCGCGGAGAACGGTGTGCTCATAAGGCACGGTGCCGCTATCCAGCTCCTCCGGGAATCCAAGACCATAGTGTTTGACAAGACAGGCACCCTCACCCGTGGGACGCCTTCGGTAACAGACATCCTGGCATTCTCAGATACTTCGGAGACTGAGGTGCTGGCCCTGGCAGCCGCGGTCGAGCAGGGCTCCGAGCACCCCCTGGGACGGGCAGTGGTGGCCAAGGCCAAGGATGACCCTTCCCTGAGGATGCCTGCGATGGAGGGGTTCCTAGCGGTTGCTGGTAAAGGGGTCAGGGCCAAAGTTGAAGGGGAGGACGTGATCCTGGGCACCCGGGCCTTTCTCACGGATTCCGGCGTGGACGTGCAGAACCTCGAGGACCGCCTCAGGGCTCTGGAGGAGGAGGGGAAGACAGTCACCCTGGTGGCTGCAGGAACCCGGGCCCTGGGCGCCATCGCCCTGGCGGACACGCCCAAGGAGGATGCCAGGGACGCCGTGGAGGAGTTGCACAGGATGGGGTTCGAGACGGTCATGCTCACAGGAGATAACTGGCGTACCAGCAGGGCCATGGCGAAGCGCCTGGGGGTCAAGAGGGTGTTGGCCGAGGTCCTCCCCGCGGACAAGGCCTCTGAGGTCCGGAGGCTCCAGGCAGAGGGCAGGCGGGTCGTTATGGTGGGAGACGGCATCAATGATGCCCCTGCGCTGGCCCAGGCTGACGTGGGCATCGCCATAGGGACGGGCACGGACATAGCCATCGCCTCCTCTGACATCACCCTGGTCCGGGGGGACCTCACAGCTGTGGTCTCAGCCATCAACATTTCCAGGAGCACATTCCGGAAGATCCGCGAGAACCTGGCCTGGGCCTTTTCCTACAATGTGGTGGCCATCCCCATCGCCGTGATGGGCCTGCTCCATCCTGTGGTGGCGGAGATGGCCATGGCCGCCAGTTCCGTCAGCGTGGTGGCCAATGCGACTGGCCTGAGAAGGGCCCGGGTGAGACCTGCCTACACGATAAAACAGCCCAAGAGGGCAGGCACTTGAAGGGAACAGGCGCACCTACCGGGAAGAGCCTGGAAGGAGGCCTGTGGAACAGGGGGACACGTCCCCGGGCACTCTCACCTGTCGCACCTACAATCCAAGGGAGAAGGGTAGAGGGAAACACCAATGGGGGGTGGAACAAGTGCTTTCCAGCTTGAGAGAGACCCTGGTGGAGGTAGCGCATTCTCTCACACCCGTATGCGCTGTGGTAATCGCACTCCAGTTCACCCTTGTGTGGATGCCCATGGAAATGCTTGCCCGCTTCCTTATGGGTGCCATCCTGGTCTTCGCAGGGCTTGTTCTCTTCCTCCACGGAGTCCGCATCGGCCTTTTGCCCCTGGGCGAGATGCTGGGTTCCAGCTTGCCAAACCTCGGGTCCGTGACGGGGATCATCATCGTTGCCCTGATCCTGGGGTTCTCCGTAACAGTGGCCGAACCCGATGTGCGGGTCCTGGCCCACCAGGTTGAGACTGCCTCCGGCGGCCAGGTGGACAAGGGCATCCTGATTGCTGCTGTGGCCCTAGGTGTGGGAGTCTTCGTATGCCTGGCACTCATGAGAATACTCCTTGGTATACCCATTGCCTACCCACTGGGGGCAGGCTACCTGCTGGTCCTGGCACTCATTCCGTTCATCCCCCGGCACTTCCTCCCGGTTGCCCTCGATGCCGGAGGGGTAACCACAGGGCCCTTGACAGTCCCTTTCATACTCTCCCTGGGCATCGGGCTCACGTCGGTCCTGGGAGGGAAGTCCCCCCTGTCTGACGGTTTCGGCCTGGTAGGCCTCGCATCCATCGGACCTGTCCTGGCTGTGATGCTCCTGGGGGTGATGTTCGGGTGAGCGGTATCTTCCAGGGTTTTGGCCAAGTCCTGGTTGAAGTGCTGTCAGCATTGACTCCCCTGGCCATAGCCCTCGCGGTGTTCCAGCCCCTCTTCCTGAAGCTCCCCCGCGAGGCCCTGGCTAATGTGATAAAGGGAATGGTCCTGACCCTGGTGGGGCTTGCCCTTTTCCTCCAGGGGGTGTATGTAGGCTTCCTGCCGGTGGGGAGGGAAATGGGGCAGGTCCTGGGTGCTTCGGCCCACCGGTGGTCGCTGCTGCCCATAGGCTTCGTCCTGGGCTTCGTTGCCACCCTGGCAGAGCCGGCGGTTCGGGTGTTGAGCAATGAGGTAGAGAGAGCATCCAGCGGGCAGGTAAACAGGCGTGTGATCCAGTACACCCTGTCCCTGGGAGTGGGGGCCTTCGTGTGTCTTGCCATGGCACGGACGGTGTACGGTATACCAATCCACTACATCGTCGTTCCCGGGTACCTGCTAGCTGTAGGAATGCTGGGGTTTTCCGATTCCACCTTCACATCCATTGCCTTCGACGCGGGCGGGGTGGCCACTGGACCCATGACAGTTACTCTGGTCATGGCACTGGCGGTGGGGGCCGCAACAAGCATGAAGGGCCGGGATGCCGTCACCGACGGCTTCGGGCTCATCGCTCTGGTGGCTCTGGCCCCTATTCTCTCCGTCATGTTACTTGGTCTCCTCTACCAGAGGAGGAAGGGAGGTATTGACAATGAGCCATGATTGTCATCATGCCCTGATAGTCACCATTGTGAGGAGGGGCTGGTCTGAGAGGGTCATATCCGCATCCAAGCAGGCTGGGGCCGAGGGCGGCACGGTCATCTTTGGGCGAGGGACAGGGATCCATGAGCAGAAGATGCTACTGGGGATCCCCATTGAGCCCGAGAAGGAAATCGTCCTGACGGTGGTCCCGGAGAGCATTACCGGTGAAGTGCTGGACGCCATCATAGCCGCCGTGGATCTGGAGAAGCCCGGCCATGGCATTTGCTTCGTCATGGAACTAAAGAGGGTGGAGGGCATAGCCCACCTTACCTCACAGCGCAAGACAGCAACAGAAGGCTAGGGAGGTAACAGGACAGGAACGGTCCTGCCCGGTGAGCCCGGCCGCAGGGGCACATGCTATCATCCCCAACGGGGTCCCTTTCGTGTCCGGAACCCATCTTGCGGGTTCAAGAAGACCCATAGCCTGAGCTTAGCACTCACGCCTGCCTGGTTCTTCCCAGGCCTGTTCCTCTTGTTCCCACTTCTCCTCCATGATGAGGCGGGGCCACAGAGGAACATGGCGTTGGCACAAAGCCTGGGGAGGAACACCATACTGGGCCATGCCTAGGCACGCGTGCCGGAGTCACGGGAGCACCGGGCTACTTGGATGCCGTCGTCACCTTCTCGAAAACTGGAGAAACGCTGCGTGGGGAAAGGCCTTCTTCCAAAAGAGGCGGGGGAGGGTTCCTAGTCTTCTAGCCTGTTTCGCCTTGCCCTTGCATACAGGCCGTAGAACACTGGTATGAAGATCAAGGCTCCCACAGCGGTTGAATACAGGTTCTGGCCGCAGCTGGTGGGCCGGAGTCATCTTCATGGGGAGCGTCGCTGGCTCACACAGCCCAGCAGGCCCCCGGTACACCACAGATGACGTACCTCAGAACCGCCAATGTCATCTATTTACCCCTTTCCTGTGCTTCGAAGCACCGGAAGACTTCTTCAATCCCCAGGGTTTCAACGTGACTCTTCAGTCTCGACAAGTTCTCCGGCCTACCAACTGCTCTTTCAAAAAGAGGTTCAAAGTATTTCGTCGTGACTGTTGATTGCAGGATAAAAGATACTTCCTCTCCCGGGATCCAACCGAAGTCTATACTACTCCTCAATCTCCAAGATCAGCCCGAGTTGTTGGGCTGCTTCTTTCATCGCCTTCAATGCCGGGTCGTTCTTGCTCATTGTTGTGCCATCGGGAAGTAGCATCTCGAATTGAACTCCAAGCTGAAGCTTCTTGAGATTCATCCGCGCCGCAGGCACGACAAAGCAACGAAATAACTCACTCCAATTCTCCACCGGCACGGCGCCCCGGACGACAAACCCCCGCACTATGTCTTCTCCCGCCTCTTTCGGGATCACCGTCCCGGTTTCCGGGGTCATGTCCTTGGCGGAGCCGCCCGTCTCTTGAGAGCCTGGTGGCAGACCCCCAGCACCAACGCTTGTGGTAGCAGTTCCTGAATCACCGGCATTCCCACCAGACTCAGGGGTGAATGCCGGGATGATCCAGAGTCCATCCTCGCTGGGGTCCAAAGATACCGCCTGTCTGCAATAACGGACCTGAAGCGCCGATGGGCTTCCGCCTCGACCGATGCCCACAAGCCCATCCAAGCAGGCCTGGGCCAGCCCGGCGGTGACCGCTTCCTTGGCGGCAATCAGGGGTTTGTCCGTAAAGCGCAGAAACGCCTCGACCGCATCCTTCAGGCGCAGTGTGTCTTTCTTGGGAATCAAGCCCGTATTGTCAAGTGTCACCAACCCGACACGCCGGAGAATCCACTCCTCGTCCTCTACGAGTACTGTCCACAGGTACCCGAGATGTTCCTGAAAACACCGCCGCGCATCCGACAGAGTACACACCTCCACCTCCTGCCCCTGTCCGGCGGCAGCCTCGGCACGTACTCGTAGCGCCACAGTGTAGGCAGGACCCAGAGTCTCCAGGGCAACCCGCCGGGCCGCCTCAAGGCGCGTCTTCAGGTCTTCCCGCTGTTCCTCGTCAAGCTGCTCCCAGTAGTCCGCGCGCACACCCTCCAAAGCAGCGCTTTCACGGTGAGCCTGCCTGAGCTTCGCCAGTCCACGGGTGGTACCTGCCAGGAACAGAAGCGTGTTGCGGTAGATCCGGTCCTTCCCCCCGCAGCGGGCACTGATGGACTTGATACGTTCCCGAACCGCTTCTTTGGCGCCTCCGTTTTCGTCCCAGGCCAATGAAGGCGGCAAAACCAATAGGGTCAGCGACTTCTGTTCCGGTAAATCCTCCGCCGGTTTGATGATTACCCTCCATGTCGCGCCGGCGAGAGCGCTCTTTTGCGATTCGGCCCGGAGATCTTCCAGGATTTCTTCCTCAAAGTTCTCCTTTGCGTTCTGTTGGCGGTACTGAACGACCAGCTTGTTGAGGGTTGGCTTGGTACCGAACCAGTAACGCTTGCCCATACTTCCGGCCGCAGTGGTGTGTAGATAAAAGCAGCGGTTTTCTAGTTCAAGAAGTGCCCCGTCGGTATAGTTCCAGTTGAGACCGTACCGGGAACAGGCCAGCTTCAAGTCCTTTGAACCGAATCCGCTGCGTCCCCCCTGACCACCAAAGGAACCAAGAAGAATAGCGGAAGCCAGTCCCTGTGCAATGGCCTCACGGCGATAATCGCCGCCGCGCTCCTCGTCAAATATGCCGGCATTGGATCGCTCTCCGGTTACGTCGGCGGCGGCCACGGATTGATAAGCCGGGCCCCAGAAGCGGGTGAGCGCCGCCTGCAAAGCGTCCACCGACCAACGGACATGGCAGGGCTGGATAAGATGCTGCGTCTGGGTGTTTCCTTGGCGATGCTTCCACAGGTCACCGACAATGCTCGCCAGCAGACGTAGCACGCCGCGGGTCCGTTGAAAGTCGGGGTGGCTGCCCCAGCGGGTATAGAGGGCGTCGATAAGCAGCGGATGGAACGGATAGGCTCGCTCTATATACTCGCGGTACACATTCTTCGCCGCCTCGGAGGGAACCTCCCCGGAGTGCGCCGCATACATCCCTTGGTAAACCTGCGCCACCTTCTTGGGATAATCGGGCTCGTTCTCCGGGGCGATCGACTCAAACAGCCTGGCGCGGACCACTTCGTAAATCTCCTCGTCGGCAACCGGCTTCACATCGGCACCGAGGCGCTGGAAACGCTTCTCCAAAGTGACGAAGGCTTCCTGTCCCTTTTCGCTCTGGGCCACCTCATATTTGCTCGCCGGGAGGGTGGCCACCACAACCGCATCCGGCACCTGTTGCACCGCCTCGGTGAGTTGCTGGATGAAAGAGATGGTCTGATCCGCCAGGTTCGTATCGCCGACCGGCACCGCCGCCGCACCTACGCAGTAGTCGGCCAGCTCGTCCAACAGAACCAGGCAGGGCGAAGCAGCCCGCAATACCTCCGTGAAAATCCCCTGCGGGACGCGCTGGCTCTCGTCGTTTGCCCGCACCCGCTCGTAAAGATGCTTCCCGCCCAACTGGAAGGCCAGCTCGCCCCAAAGAGTCCTGAGATGCACGCCATCCGGCGTTCTGCGCCCCTGTGTGGCATCGCAGGTCTGATTCGTAAAGACCGCCACGCCCTTTACCTTTTCGGGGAGCCGCCCACCGGTGACCTGCCTCAGGCCCTCCCCTTGGGAGGAAGCATTCAGCCGGTCCGCGTAGTTGGCCAGATGCCAGAGGGCGACGAGCGTGTGCGTCTTGCCGCCGCCAAAGGCGGTTTGCAGACTGATGATCCGGTCCCCGGTTTCGCCGTCGCCGCAGAGCGCTCCCGCCACCCGATTCAGCACCGTGGAGAGGCCGGTGGTGAGGTAGGTCTTGCGAAAGAACTCCTCCGGGTCGAGATAAACCTCCGGCGCCGTGCCCTGAACGACAGCCCACAGGTTCGCTGCGAAGACCGCTTCGGCCAGCCGTCCTTCACGAATGTCTTCGTGGGGTATGGCAACCGCGTACCAGGGTTTCAGTTCGGTACTCATGCAAGTTTCCCTCCCGCATCGTCAGGTTCGTCGTCACCAGCCAACTCACTTTCAAGCTGATCGAGCGGCGGAAGTAACTCTGCAATAGCCTGCTTCACCGGCGGGAGATCCTGTCGGGGATCTTTGTTACATTGTGCGCTCCATGCTTCTGCGCGATTCGCAGGATCTCCTCGCGCTTCTCTTTCAGCAACTCCGCCACCATCATCATCGCCCTCCCTCAAATTCGAGCTTTTGCTGGACGTCTTGATATGTCGCGCTCTTGCCCTCGGCGCGCAGCGTCTGACGTTCACCAAGAAGGGCACTGACGAGTTTCCAGTCCGCCGCCTCCCGCGGCAGCACCTCAAAAAGCGCCTGGGCCAGCTTCCAGAAAGGCTCATCTTCCAGCAGATCGCGCTCCGCAAGGTACGTCACCAATTCATGGCGCTGCTCTCCCTGCCACAGTAGCATGCTACGGTGCAGAGCGTCAATCAGCGGCGGGCTTTGACCTTCACCCAAGCCGCGCCGCTGCTCCCGGTCAACGAGCAGCGCCAGGCGGCATTTCGAGCCGTCCACCACAAAGATGCCGTGCCCGCGGGCGACCTCCATGGCGCTGTCCGCCTCGCCGCCGATCTGCACCACCAGCCGGGCATCGTCCCAGGCCTGCTCGGCGGTGCCGTACAGGTTGGCCCAAACGTAATACAGGGTAGAGAGGTTGTCCCCGCGGAACTCACCGGCGATAGCGTCCCGCGCCACCCGGCGGGCAAGGTCAAGAAGCTCCGGGACCCCGACCGGCGTGCCGTCCGCCTTCTCCACCCGCTCGTATTGGCCGAAAACGCCCACGGCCGGACCGTAACAGGCGACAATGAGGTCGGCGCCCCGGAAGCCGTAGGACCAGAAGCGTTTGACGGACTCCCGGACGACCTGCTCAATCTCCCGGCGCACCTCCTTGAAGGAAGCGGCGCTGCCGACTAGGCGGGGTCGGCAGGCAACGGTTACGGAAGAGGCCAGGGCAGACATGCTGGCTTTTAACGCGGTAGTCAACTCCGAATCAATCGGCCAGGTGGCATTGATGGTCAGCCCCGCGTCAAAGATGGCCCGCACCAATGCGGTCCAGGCCTTGGTGGACTGATGGGCGAACATGATTGAGACAAGACCACCGGCTTTCAGGGCACTATGTGCTTGGGCAAGCGCCATCGCCAGCTTTGCTTGGAAGTGCTCATCGGCCTTCTCGCTATCACCTTCATGCCGGTGTTTTAGCGCGGTGGCCTCGTCCCCTTTCGGCGTCAGCGGCGTTAGCAGGGCTTCAGGAACCACCGCCGAAAGTCCCCGTTTCAGCCAGACATAAAAGTAATCGGAGAGATCAGCGTAAGCAATGGCGTCAAAATAAGGAGGATCAGTTACAATGACATCCGTGGAGTTCTTCGCCACCGAAAGGTCCGCCGCGTCGCCTCGTATAACTTGCGCAGGTAGACTGCCACCTGTCTGCCCAGGCAGAGAAGATTCCCGGGAGATCACGCGGAGCATCCAGTCAATACCGCCCTCCGCACTGCCCGTAGACTCAGAGAATGGATTCGCTTCCGGGTAATCCCAGGTCATGGGAATCGCCTGGCGTCCAAATGGGTGTTCAAGTGTTTCACGCGTCGTGTGCCACAAGCCGACGTTTGAACCGCGCTGGGCAATCCGGCTTAACCATAGCCCCAGATAAACCCCTACCGCCTTACGGTACTCCTCGTCCTCAATCTCCTCGCGTATGCGCTCCAGCGCCTCGTGAAGGCAGGCGACGAAGGTCTGCATAGCCACGAGCTGGCGCGGGTTGAAGAGCGAGCCCCAGGTCTTCATACCGTACATGTATGTCGTGAACTGGCCGCGATGGGACACGTGCTCATCAGAACCGGAAACCTCCGCGAGGATCAACTCCCGGGGCGGTTCGACCTTGATGTCGGCTGCACTTCGAAAGGCCACGAGGTCGGAGTCCTCGACCGGCCGGTATTGCTTGCCGCCCTTGTCTTCCGTGATGACGGCGACCATCTGCTGGCCCATGCGGTCCCCGAGTCCAGCAACTCGCAGGTCGCTCACGGGGGTCACCTGTTCGCAGTACGGGCACAGGGTGTTCCCACGATTCTGCATGGTGCCGTCGGTGGCCTTGATAGCCGTGCCCTCTGCAATCCCAAATCGAACTGCCTTCTCCGCCTTGTTCGTTTCCATCGTCAGCGCCACTTTCTTGCCCGGCTTGTTACAAACCAGAAGGCTGCGCAAAAGCGGGATCTCCCCCCGGCAGGAGGGGTTCGCGCAGGGCGCCGTCCGTGCCCACAGGTAAGCGACGACCGGCCGACCATCCTTCCCGGGCGGATAGAGATGCCCAATCTTCCCACGCGCCCGTTCCAGGATCCACCTGGCCCACTTCTCGACGTCGTGGAGCAGGACATTTGGAACCTGGCGTTCAGTTTCAGTGACGATTCCCAGGTATTCTTCCTTGACTTTTCTTATCCCTGGCCTGCCGTACTTTTGCGGAAGCTCACAAGATGCCCGCAGGATGAGGTAGGCCACCGGGTTGTAGTCATTGGCGATGGCCTGGCAGCCGAGCCGGCCGGCTTCCAGCGGAATCGCGCCGCCGCCGGCGAAAAGATCGAGCACCACCGGCACTCTGCCCCCGTGAGCGACCTTGACCAACTCACGGGCAATGCCTAAAATCTCCCGCCCCTGGCCGTTATCCGGATCGGAAGTCTCCCATTTAACCAGCGAGCGGTCGTCCAGAAGTTCCTTGGGTGCCGGAGGTTTCTCCCGCTTGCCGGCCTCAAAAGCCAGCATCTCCGGCGACCACTTGGCGATGAACATCAGGAGCCGGTTCCGTAACGTATCCGGCATACCCTCATAGGGGCGGTAAGGGTCTTCGTCCCGGAACCTGTTACGCCCGCGGCTGTAATATTTCAAGGCTGCCGGCACTTGCGTTTTCAAAAGACGCTCCACCAGAGCGCGGAACTCCGCAGGGCAGCGCGGATCATCAGGATCGGGCACCAGCGAAGCGAAGACCACCGCCCGTGCGGCCGCCAGCGGCCGCCGCGCCCACCAGAGGTGCAACGTCGAGATATGCCCGTGCCGCAGCGACTTGTCCCTTACACTCTCCGCCGAGATCTCCCGGATAGGCAGCGCAACTTCGATCAGGCGGGGACAATTACCGTTAGGGCTGCTATTATCCATTGTACTTTGCAAACTCCATGATTTTTTTGCACAGCTTCTGGAGAGACGGAGATTCCTTCCCAGCTTCCCATGCCACGTGGAGGCTCGATGCAATGTGAAGCATGTTCTTCCGCAAATTCCCAGCGTGTCCGTACTTCGTGTCGGCCTCAGATTGATATTGATTCCAGTCCTCTTTGCCAATCTCCTGCTCAACCACTTGCCCCATGTCAGAGGGCCACATGACCACGGTCTCCCCCCAGAATGTGTCAGGTGGAAATGGTTCCGGATTGGCAACCTTACATAAGTGGAGAATTGCGGTGTTGTCCTTCCGGTGCTTCTCTTTGCTGCCGCCCTTATCTGGCTTATCTCCGTCTGAATCAAAGACGACAAAGGCCGGTATCCGGAGACATCTTGCAACCGCCAAGGGTTGAAGTATTTGGCTCTTCCCATCGGTAGGAATCAGATGGCAGCCGAGCCTCCTGTACTCGTCCCACAAACCCAGAAGGTGTAGGTATGTTGTCAGATAGGCGACGTCCTCAAGCCCCTCCACGAACACAATTCTGGAAGCGAAGAACATCTCGCTAAGTTCCGGCTGAAGGGCCTGATGAATCTTAGCCAACTGACCACTGGCCTTAATCGGTGTTTCCCCTCGAGCCTCCGCGATTCGCCTTGACACTTCTTCATGCGTAGTCCTTGTGATCGACGAAGCCCCGTTAGACTTACGAACCATCCTCACGCTCTCGAATCCTTCACCGGATACGAAATACGGGCTGTGGGTGGCAACAAGTACCTGAGAGTTCTGTTCGCTCAGCCTTAGCAGCACGTTGTATAGGTGCCGTGCCTGTGGAGGATGTTGGTACAGTTCCGGCTCCTCACACGCAAGAATCAGGCGTGGCCCCACATCACCGTCGCTACCAGAAAGCTCCTGCAATAGCGCCAGGAGAAAGGAACGTTGAAGGCCATGACCGAAACGCGTGAGCTCCCCTTCGAAGCCCGCCTCACCAAGGATCGCCTGCGCGAACGGCTCATCCACGCGCACCGCCTTTTCAGGATCCTGGTGCCATTTCAACCGAAGCGTCGCATCCTGGTGGGCCCACTCCATGAGACGATCTCTCAGTGCTTGAGATATTTCCGCCAACTGTTCCTGGCTATCGGCGAGAAGCTTTCCGTACTTCTCCTGCATTTCTTTGCGAATAGCATCGATTGAGTCCTTGAAGTTGACCTTGGAGCGAACAGTACGTGCCAAAAGTCTCCCAAGAGCAGTTGCCTTGGCTTCAGCCTGTTCGCTTGATGCGTCTTTGACTGCTGGTACGTACACCCACTGAATATATTGCTCGAGAAGGTTTTTTCCTTTCGCCACTCCATAGAACTGATCACCGCTCGGAAGCTCCTCACATTTCTCCGGGTGTTCCTCCTCATAAGAGCGAAGAGCTTGGATCATGGCATCCTTGGTGCCCGGAGCCGGCAGATCAGTGTATGTCTCCCGCACACTGTTGTATATCTCTTTTAGCTCTGCGACTTTCTTTCCTTCCTTTTCAGCTTCAAAGAACGGCGCAAAGTCCTTGATTACCATCCGGCGTCCATACTGTTTGACTTCGGCCTTGCCGGTGGTCGCGTCAAGTCGCGCCTCCACTGACACTACCAGTTCGTCGTGGCGAACATAATGCGCGAGTCGATCTTTGGCTTCCGGCAAGAGGTCAGAAAACATGATGGTTATCTCGACAGGCTCGCCTGTGTTTCTGCTATGGAAATCTTCTTCTCCAAGTGCACGCGTGTCGAGGCCGGGTATTTCGGATTCTCCAAAGAAGACATTAAGAGCATGAAGTACGTTAGACTTTCCGGACCCATTGGGTCCAACGAAGCATGTGTAGTCGTCAAGCTCCACGGTCTGCTCTTTTATAGAGCGGAAGTTCCGGATGCGAACGGATTTGATCTTCATCAGAGCTTCCCTCCTACTGTTACGTTCTCCCCCCGCTGCGCCTAGTCGTCCTCTTCGACGAGGTACTGGATCTACACTGCCGATACAGCACCTCCGGGTTGAGCCTGGAGAATATGAAGTTGGCAGGCAAACATCTTGTCTGCTTCTGGTTTGGCAGGCTGGAAGCCTACCCCACCACTCATGCAGAAGGTGACGACGTAGAGCCACGCCCGCTCGCCGAGCTGGCGGAGCTTGTCCACCTCGGAACTGGCCAACACGATGGCGTCCAACTGCAGCTGCGCTCGTACCGCATCACCACGCGGGTTCCATCTCGTCGTCGCGGCACATCTAACGCCCTTGCTGCTATGCGCCTGCCTGTGCGTCCCCGTACGCAGACAGGCCGCACGCCGCGTCGCACCAGGCAGGCGAGGGCGCTTGTGCCTTGCTCTCAATGGTCGTCACAGGCACGAAAATGATCACGGCCTCCGTCAGTGGATCGGGGGGGTTGGCGGTCAGCTTCATCATCAGTTCCAACTCCTTCAGCCCTTCCACGGCCTCGCGGAAGGAGCCGCAGGGTAGCGCGGGTCATCCGAATCGGGCACGAGCGAGGTGAAGACCACCGCCTACGCTGCCACCAGCGACCGTCGCGCCCACCAAAGATGCAGCGTCGAGATATGCCCGTGCCGCAGCGACTTGTCCCGCACGCTCTCCGCCGAGATCTCCCGGATGGGAAGCGCGACCTCGATCAGGTGGGGCAGATTGATCATCATCGGACTTCGGTTCCCCCCGTGCGACTAACTCCAGCTCCACCGTTTGTTATGTTTATAGCTTCGTGTACCGGTAGTTATGCCTGATGTTCGCATGCAGAAACTGGCCCTTGGAACTGGCACGCATGAATTCCTGGTACACGTTCTCCGGCACGTCGTAGTATTGGTAGATTGACCCGCTTGTGAATTCGACTTCGAGAGTCATCGTATTGGAGTCGTAGCCAATCGACGCGACGCTGGATGAGGTTACCGGCGTTCTGTTCATGTAGCACCTCCTGAAGTGCAGGTGTCTTTTGCGTTCTCGCTTCTCCAAAGTTCCACGACTGTAGCATAATCCTCCGCTTGCTTCTGGCGGTTCCAGCCGCCTCTCGACTCAGGATCGTAGACAAGCGGATCGTGACTGTCGGGCCGTCGGTTCTTGGCCGGGGCTTCAATCATAGCTCGTAAAGGCAGTTGAACCGATTCGCCAACAATGATCGCTTCGCCGGTGCGTAAGGTGGGCAGCATGCTGAAGAGGCCTTCCAGGTTGTCACTTACTGTGCCGGTCACATGAGCACGATCCGTAGCATTCGCCAGACGCATGGCAAACATAGTGCCGCATTGCGAGAGGATGGTTGAGTCAATCTCCGCTGGCCTCTGGCTTACGATCATTGCGCCCACGCCATATTTTCGGCCTTCCTTCACGATTCTACGGGCCGCGATGGACGCCGGGCTCACGTTGCCAGAACTCAGGTAGGCGTGCGCTTCTTCAAGAACGAAAAGCAGGGGCCTGGATCGCCCGCCTTCTGGCCGATACCGCGCCCAGAAAAGCGCGTCGAACAAAAGCCGGATCAGCACACCGATTAGGTCCTTAAGAATGGATACCGGCACGCCTGAAAGGTCGAGAATGGTAATCGGCTTCTCCCCGCCAACCCACGACTTCAACATGCTGTCGAGATCTTGATCGGGTTGCGCGTCAAGATTCTGATGATCTGGCTTGGGACACCACGGGCCAGGCCGAAAAAGGAAGTCATAGCGGGTGTCGCGAAGAAGGGACTCGAGGGCTAGTATCTGCCGCCGAATATTGAGTTGCGCACCACTCAGATAGACGCGGTTTGGTCCACTAGACGTGATCGGCCGATATCTGGGCGGAGTCACGCCCATGATGTCGCCCAGCAGAAGCTGTCCGTTTGCATCTTGCTCGATAGCCTCCGCCTGTTCACTTTGATTGGAGCCGGGACCAACCGTATGGGTGGAGCAAACGTGGCGATGGAGTTCGTACCACAGCCGGTGAATGCTAAAGGGGATCGGGGTATCCACCGTGATCGTATCGGCTGTCACACCGTTGCGCGCAGCCACCCGCAGGGACGCGAGTTTCAATTGCCTGACCTTTTCCACAAGCGCCGCACGGTCAGCGTCGCCTACATCACGAAACGGCGTAACACGTAGAAGCTCGTCGAAGCTCAGTGCCCAATATGGGATGAGCAGTGGTTTCTCGCCTCGCTTTTCATCGGGGTTTACTCGGAACACGGTTGCCCGGTCAGTAAGCGCTGTGTAGTACTCACCGTGGATGTCCAAGATGATGATGCGCGCGGAGGGATAGCGGTTCGGATCTGAGAAGGATACCAGTAGGTTAGCTACAGTCGTGGACTTACCCGCACCGGTCGTCCCGACGACGGCACAGTGACGGGTCACAAGCCGGTCAATATCAATCAGAGCAGGAATAGATTCAGCGCTGGCCAGGCTGCCAACCCTGACACAATTAGGCGCATCCGGCATGCCGTAAATGCGGGTCAGATCATGTTCTGTTACGAGATGCACTTCGTCGCCGATAGTTGGATACTGCGATATCCCCCGCGTAAACTTTCCGCTGCGTCGGCCTTCACCGATGAGTTGGACTTTCATCCAGCGATGCCCGTATGGCTCCACTGCGGCAAGGGCCGCAGGAACGGCCCCTGCCCCAACTTGAGATACGATTCCAAAGAGATCGACCAGACCGATCGGAATGCGCACAAAACTGCCGATCTGTCCAATTCGATAGCCGCGGCCGTCGATGAACGCCAGACCGGATACGGTGTCTTTGTCAAGCGCCACGCTAATGGTCGCGCCCTGAACGTCCTGAACCGAGCCAAGGTATGACGGGCTATTTGGCATTTTGTACCTCTGCATATTGGCGGGCTATGCCGGCCAGTTCGTGAAGGAATTCGCCCAACACGGCAAAATCCCCCAGTTGAAACTCGGCCGTCCTATTCCCCTCTTTATTGGCAGGCTCAACGGGTATCCACATTACCCATCGTCCAGCATTCTCCGACACGGATTCGGCGTCCTTTTCAGGCCACTTAGCTTGGTTCCCACTGATGATAGCCCCATCCCGTGCCAAAAGGCTGAGATTTGGTCGTTCACGAGCCAACTTAACTGCATCAGGATATTTCGCCAACTGATCGAAGAGCAGTGCAAATGCGATTGCGGTCTGAGTACCCTGGAGTCCTTGCACAATTACTTCGTTGATGTGCTCGTCACGAAAGGAATGACCGCAGATGACGAGCGTAGCGCCGGGCTGTTTTAGAAATGCCCTGAGCCTGTCAATCATGGCAAGATAGGGCATGCGACGGCTTTCTTCGTACTTTAGGTGTGAGGGATGAATCACACGCTTGAGGCCTTGCTCATTGCTTGCACCGCGAAGCACGCCTTCAGTGGGTATCTGATACCAGTTGATCGAGCCGTGAAGCTTCCATAAGCGTGCCCAGCGGGCCGGAAGACTGTCCTCTTCCATCGCGCGAATGTCGAAGAACGGCTTCCGAACGCCGGCAAACCCATCGAAATACGGAACTCTATGTTCCTCAAACGCTTCCTCCATCAGCAAGTCGTAGTTTGTCGTGAATATCTCAACCGGGTTTATCCGCGTAACAGCCCCCACCCATGACGCAACCCGATGGTACGGAGTCTCCTTGCTTGGCAGAGATTTGTCGACCAGCTCATGGATTGTCTGACAAATCTTTTCGTCGAGTCGGTCCAGGTTCGCCGCAGAGAGACCTCGCACCGTGTCATTTCCGGCAACTACGCGAAGGGCACGGATGTGACTTAGCATTTGTTCCACATTCACGTCGCTGCGGCCGTCCATACTGAAATGGTCATCAATGATCCTCAGAAGCGGGCCGCACTCGTTACATTTGGTGAGCACGTCGCGGACAGCCTTGGTGAGTCCATCAATGTCAGGAATCAGCGGTGGACCATTGTCACCTTCAGGCCTGATAGCCATTGGGCAACCAGCACCGAGGAAGAAACCGATCGGCTTCTTGTCGCTCGACAAACACTGCTGGAGATATCCCACTTGCTTGTAGGGGTCCTGAACGTAAGTCATATCAAACCCTCCGGTAAAATCAAGGGCGCGCTTGCCAAACCGCGCTTCTCGGCGATGCGCCTGGCCGACCCCGCCAGACCATCATCCCACCTGAATCCTGTTCCGTGGTTCATTTGCCTCGCTCCTCTATCCTGATCATCGTCTCAACTTCCTGTCCCTGTTGCACCCAGTCATTTTCTTTAACAAGATACTGAATCTGCCGATACAGCACCTCCGGCCTGATCTTGGCAAGTGGGTCCTGGATGAGGTGCAAGCGCGGCCGCTCGCCCTTGCAGAAGGTCACGATGTAGAGCCACGCCCTCATCCCAAGCTGCCGCAGCTTGTCCACCTCGGGGCCGGTCAGCATGATAGGGCCGGACCGGGCCCGGCCTTTCACCTCAATGAAGCGCTTTTCGCCGTTAGGCCCGTCCGAGCGGATGTCGTAATGCTCTCCGTCCCGGCTGACATCGGTCGGGGTCCACCCGCGCGAGCGCTCAAACCGCATGGCCACCGCCGTGGCGATGGCTTCAACTTCGTCGTCACGGCGCATCGGTAGGCCCCTGGCAGGTTCACCATCCTCGCTTTCCAGCGTGGCCGCTGGGACAGGGGCCACTACGGCCTCTGTCAGGAGTTCCGGCAGGTTGGCGGTCAGTCTCATCATCAGGTCCAGTTCTTTCAAACGCTCCGTCTTGCGGTTTTTAAGTTCTTCGGCTCTTTGGCGCAACCGCTCACATTCCTGGGCATTGTTTTCGCCGAACAGCTGCGCCTGTTGCAGGTCGTTCAACTTCTCCTGCAGTTCAAGAATAAGGTCGGTAAAAGCCGTGTTCAGGTATTGTCGGCGCAAGTCGCATTCTTCTGTCCGGATGGTCTTAACCTCGGCGAGTTGCTTTTCGGTGATCTGTTCGTAAGCCCAGGCCTGAATCTCCTCACCTGCTCCCGGGGCCACCCCTGCCTGACCGGCGGGCAGTTCGGGAACCGGCATAGCGATCTCCGGAGCAACGCAGTTAAGTAGATATGAGGGCGATGTCGTTCGAAGACCCATATGGTCCCGGACTATGACGGCCAGCCGTTCGTGGGCCGGCGGTTTGCGGCGATCCTGCCGCCATCGCCGGCGTCCGTCCTCAATGGTCGAACGGACCAGCCAGAGCTGTTGCGGCTTGCCGATGTTCGGGTCAAAGAGGATCGTCCCCCTGGCGAAGGCCTGCCGTGCTTCGCGAATCGCCCACTCGATCAGAATGTCGAAAAGCGGATGGCCGGGACCCAAGAGCTTCGTGCGCTCAGGAACGCTCACCTTGCTGGCAACGCTGACCAGTTGTTTATCGAACACAAAAGGTGTTTCGTACCGCTCTGAAATTGGCTGCCGGCGCTCCCGGGCAACCTCAAGAAGCATTGTCGGAGTGGCGCCGATGTGCCAGACCAGAGATTGATCATCCCGCCGTAGGCTCCCCCCGCAAGCCGCCCATGTCCGCTCGAAGAAGCGCTGAATAAACATCGGTTGCAGCCGGCGCTCGTCGGAGGCGTCACGGAGTTCGCGGGCCGCGCGCAGATCAAGACGTGAAGCCAGCGAGGTTTTCTTCTGGAGCGCGATGAGTCTTTCCGCTCTTTCCCTGGAGGCCACCGCCAGCGCCGCGTCGGTGTCTTTTGCGGCCGCCGATTCATCCTCGGCGTCGATGGCTTCTTCAATCAGCCTGATAAGCGGAATGGCTTCCAGCCACTCATCAATCACGTCGTAGACACGGTCGGACCCCATTTGGTCGCGCATAACGTCAAGCTTTGACAGAACCTTCTGGATAACCGACCCTTCGCGAGTGTTTTGGGCGACCAAATTGTAAACCCAGACGTCATTGTCCTGGCCATAGCGATGGATACGCCCCATCCGCTGTTCCAGCCTGTTAGGGTTCCACGGGATATCCCAGTTGATGAGGTAGCGGCAAAACTGGAGGTTGATGCCCTCTCCCGCGGCATCGGTCGCCACCATGATTTTGGCCCGGGTCCGGAACCGGCGCTGGGCCTCTTTTCTCGCATCCACATCCATGCCGCCGTGGATGGTGGCTACCGTGTAACCTTTCTCTTCCAACCGGGTGGCGAGGCTCTCAAGGGTATCCCGGTGTTCGGTGAAGATCAGGAGCTTTTGGTCCTCGTCACGGATTACATCGGAGGAATCTAGGACAGTGAGCAGTTCGCCAAATTTTGCTTCCTTATGCTGCTTCAGGCTGTCCGCCAGCCGGTAGAGCCGTTCGACCTCGTCGCGTTCCTCCTCGACCTTATCCGGATCACCCGTCAGAACTTGACGGAAGATCCGCCGGTCAATCTCCTCGCGTTCTTCTTCCGACAGGTCTTCGTACTCGGTGATGTCACGGGGAGCATCTGGATCCACAGTTCCTCGGAACAGGCGCCGCTTCTCCGTGTCCGAACGGCTGGGGTCTCGGAGAATGGCTAGAACTTCATTGAGAGCCCTCAGGCGATTCTCCAGGGTCCGGGTAATGGCGTAGAGACTACTTGCCAGCCGTCGCTGCATCACCATGAGCGTCAGTTCAACGTTCCGGTTTCTCTTCGCCTTCGCTTCCTTCCGCTTGGAACGGACGTAGCGGGTTACCTCGTCATATAGCGTTTTTTCCTCAGGTGTCAGCTCGTAACCAGTCGTCTTCGTGTGCCGGGGCTTAAACAGCGACCTGCCCTCCCAATCCACCATTTCCTCCTTAAGGCGACGCAGGAAGAAGCGGTTCCTGGCCCTACTGATGGGACGCTCGGCCTCGAAATCCTCTGCACCCGGCACTTCGTATGGGGCTGCTTGTTCACGCACCCGGTCCGCGACGTGTTCATCCTTTTGGAACAGGTCCTCATCGAGAAGCAAGAGCAGCCGGCGAAAGGTGTCTTTCCTGCCCCGGTGCGGTGTCGCGGTCAAGAACAGCAGGTGGTCCGTCTTGCCGGCAAGCGCTTTGACCGCCTTGTAGCGCTCGCTTTCCTCAAGTTTGGTTCCGTATTCGTAGGCCGAGAGTCTATGTGCCTCATCAACAACCACGAGGTCCCACTGGGTCTCCGACGCCGCTCGCAGGCACCCCTCGTTGCGGGCGAGGAAATCAATAGAGGTGACGAAGATGCCCTCTTCGTAACGCGCGAATTGGCCAGGCTCGGCCTCGAAAGAGGCGCGGTTCACCAGGCGGGAGTGCAGGCCGAATTTTTCCTGGAGTTCCTCTTCCTTCCACTGCTTGGTCAGGCCGCCTGGAGTGATGATCAGCACCTTCTGGATCACGCCACGGAACAGCAGTTCCTTCATCAGGAGCCCGGTCATGATGGTCTTTCCGGCCCCCGTATCGTCCGCCAACAAAAAGCGGATCCTCGGCAAAGGAAGGAGATAGCGGTAAACAGCCTCGACCTGGTGAGGGACTGGATCGACGATACTGGAATTGACGGCAAAGAGAGGATCGAATTGATGGGCGATCCGAATGCGTTCGGCTTCGGCCCCTAAGAGAAAGAGTCCGGCGTCACCATCAAAGGTGTGCTGCTGCCCGCGGATCTTGACGAGAGATACAATCTCCTCCAAGGTAAGCGGCCGCTTGACCACACGCCGGGACTGAAGCCCCACTCCCTCAACGATCATTTTGCCGCCAAAAGGGACGATGCGTTGAATCTCAACAAGCTCGGACGGCTCCAAGCCTGCAATGATGTCACCCGGTGCAAGACTGTTACCCTTTTCCCTTTCTATCATCCTTTTTCTATCCTTCCTGGGTTCTCATTCGGTTCTGACCATTAAGTGGTTCTAAACTAAGTGCCCCAAGACGCAATTATGGTGACATATATTCTGATTTGCGATCAATCTGCGGCGGTGGCCTTGTCTCTCGTTATCTGGCTGGATAGCTTGGAAACCAGCCGCTTCAGATCCATACGTGAACTTCCACTTAAATGGCCAGGCAACTTTTTGACAGCGCTCTTGAGAAACCAGCGATCGATCCTCAACATCGGACGGGAACCAGATCGACATCTATTATCGATTGTCTAGCACAAAGCGTTAACGCCTAATGATTTCTCATAGCCAACTGGCGTGTATTGGCAAGTGTACCAGCGTAACTGTCGGCCATTTCGCGAGTCACTGAACCGAGCCCTCCCCGGTGAGCTGATCCGCTGTCAATAATCCAGAATACCGAATAAATGCCTTTGACCGCTTTAATCTCCTTCGTAAAGGTCCAGCACCCTACCGGCCTTTGCGGTGAAGTCAGGACCCCGGGGGAAGACCCAACTCCGGTGACGCCAGGGTTACAGCATCCTCCCAACAACACTTGGTTGTGCCACTTACCTCTGCCACGATGCCCCGGCTAATGACTTCCTGGCCTAATTCCGTCATTGACAGGCGAAATAGTGGTATCCCCAACCTGCGAGGCATTGTTCGCAGGCCGGTGCCTTAACCTCAATAGCCACTGCCGGGGGGAAAAGACTCCGGGCGCCCGCCCCGTGGTTCATCTTGAAGGCCAAGGAGGCCCATACTGTGAAACCGCTTGCGCCATTTACTTACAATCTGGCGTGGCGTACCTAATCGGTAGGCGATTTCCTTGTCACTTATTTCCCTCCTGAACGCCTCAGAGCCCACATAGACGGCCGTACCCAGCCATAATCTGTGTCCTAGCCTTTATCTGGAATTATGGGAACCTAAGCCATCCCATCCACAGCTCACGCCACAGCACAAACCTCTTCCAAATTCGGCAAGACCTTCCTAAATATCCTGCCAAACATTATCGATCTCTTCTACTGCAACAAAGGGAAGTGTTCCTTTGTACTCTCACAGTGACAACGAACGGGGCCACTCCGTGTAGCCCCTTAACCTCAGGTTTCTACTATGGCTCTTTATTCTGAAACCTTCGAGCACGCCGGTGAGATCACAAAAGCAATCACGGAAACGCCCGGCGTGGATCTGAGCCGCAAAGCAACACCTTCTTGCAGCGTCAAAAAGCCGCCGGACTCTTGCTACACAAGGCCTCGACGGCTTTTATATCTGCGATTGCTGCAAAAGTCTACACCACTATGCCCGGCTAGTTTTCAACTTTATTTCACGCGGGCAACCTGCTCTCCTGGATCCGGACTTCTATTCCACTGTCACGCTCTTGGCCAGGTTCCTCGGCCTATCAACATCACAGCCCCTGAGCACGGCGGCGTGATACGCCAGGAGCTGCAGGGGGATAGCGGTAATGACCGGAGCCAGGAGAGGGTGAGTCTCGGGCACCTCCAGGAGGAGGTCGCACACCCCATGCATGCCCCGGTCTCCCTCGTTCACCACACCCACCACCCATCCTCCCCTGGCCTTGATCTCCATCACGTTGCTCAGCGTCTTGTCAAATACGGTTCGCTGCGTGGCCAGGGCTACCACCGGGACCCCGTCGATTATCAGCGCAAGGGTGCCATGCTTCAGCTCTCCAGCAGCGTAGGCCTCAGCGTGAATGTACGATATTTCCTTCAGCTTCAGCTGCCCCTCCAGGGATGAGGCGAAGTCCGGCCCGCGCCCTACGAAGAACACATCATCCCACTGCGATATCCTCTTGGCGACCTCCTTGACCCGGTCATCCAGGGCGATGGCCCTCTCAGCGGCCACCGGAAGCGCGTTAAGGGCCTCCATGAAGCCCGCGGGGATAGCACGGCCCTTCAGCTCTGCTATACGCGTGGCCAGCAGCGCCAGGGCCGCTATCTGAGTGGTATAGGCCTTGGTGGAGGCAACAGCGATCTCTGGCCCCGCCCGGGTATAGATCACCTCGTCCGACTCCCTGGCCACCGAGCTCCCCACTACATTGGTGATGCCGATTACCCGCGCACCCCGGGCCTTCCCCTCACGGAGAGCAGCAAGGGTATCCGCGGTTTCACCAGACTGGCTCACGATGACCATGACCGAACCTGGTAGTACCAGGGGATCCCTGTAACGGAACTCCGAGGCCAAGTCCACTTCCACCGGGACCCTGGCCAGGGTTTCCACGAGGTGCTTCCCCACTAGGCCGGCGTGATAGGCAGTGCCGCAGGCAACGATGAACACCCGCTGGGACTCCCGCAGGGCCTCGCTGGACTGGGACACCTCTTTGAGGACCACTCGCCCCCCGTCGAGCCTTCCAGCCAGGGTATCCCGGAGAGCAACGGGCTGCTCGTGGATCTCCTTCAGCATGAAGTGGGCGTAACCACCCTTCTCGGCCATGACGGGATCCCACTCCACCTGGAAAACCGGCTTGTCCGTGGGGGCGCCCTTCAGGTCACACACGGTCACCCCGTCCCTGGCCACCACGGCCATTTCCCCGTCCTCCAGGATGTAGGTGCGCCGCGTGCGCCCGAGAAGGGCCGGGATGTCTGAGGCAATGTAGTTCTCGTCCTCCCCCAGCCCCACAACAAGGGGGCTTGACTGCCTGACCGCCACGAGGTAGCCCGGCTCGCTCGATGCCATCACCGCCAGGGCGTAGGATCCCCTCAGCCTGAGGGCAGCCTGGCGGACGGCCGAGGCTAGGTCTTGACCCTCGCTGTAATACTCCTCCACCAGGTGCGGTATGACCTCGGTATCTGTTTCCGAAGTGAACATGTGTCCCCTATCCCTCAGCCATGCGGTGAGTTCCTGGTAGTTCTCAATGATCCCGTTGTGGACCACCACTACATCACCATGGCAGTCGGTGTGGGGGTGAGCATTGAGGTCAGTGGGTGCCCCGTGCGTTGCCCACCGGGTATGTCCTATTCCCAGCGTGCCTTCAAGGCTCTCGCCAGAGATCCCTTTTTCCAGGCTGCAGATCCTCCCTGCGCTCTTCCTGACTACCGACCGGTTCCCCTGCAGGACGGCAACCCCTGCCGAATCATAGCCCCGGTACTCCAGCCTCTTCAGGCCCTCCAGGATGAACCCCAGGGCCTCGCCATCGCCAACGTATCCAACTATGCCACACATCCGGTATCTCCCCTTCCAGAGCGATAGCCGCGGGATGATACCGCGACTACCGGGAATAACCCATGCCAGGATAACCTGCCTTGCAGCCACCTGGCCCCCGTTTGTTCCCCGGTCGCCCGGGGGTTTTGTGAGGCCGCTCTCGGTTGTGGCCGAACCGTGGGGCACCCGCCGAACTTCGATGAACCCCAACCTCGTCAACTCGCTCCGCGAGTCCAGGCGCTTCGTCTCATTTGTCCCGGGAGTCTCATATTCCCTACCCTAGTTCCGCCCTGATCACCTCCTCCAGCATGTCAGTGAGGCCCTTGACCAGTGCAGGGCATTCTGCCTCGACCATGATCCTGACAACCGGTTCAGTCCCAGAAGGCCTTACCAGCACCCTCCCAGTGTCACCCAGGGTGCTCGCGGCTTCGCCAACAGCCGCCAGGACCCCAGGGCTTGTCGCCACGTCCTCCTTTTTCGTGACTAGCACATTCCGGACCTCCTGCGGAACCTTCACCATGACCTTTGCCAGTTCGGAAAGGGGCAGTCCTGATTCCTTCATCACCTGAGCCAGCTGCACAGCCGTGAGAATGCCGTCCCCCGTAGGGAGGTGTTCGAGGAAGATGACGTGCCCGGATTGCTCCCCCCCCAGGACTGCCTTGGTGTTGCGCATTTCCTCAAGAACACACCTGTCGCCAACCTGGGACCGCACCACCCTGCCGCCGGCTCTCCTAAAGGCTATGTCCAGACCTACATTGCTCATGACTGTCGCCACTAGGGAATTCCCCGCGAGATTGCCCTTCTCCATCCGGTCCAGCCCAATTATGGCGAGTATGTAGTCACCATCCAGCACGCGGCCGCCCTCATCCACGACTATAGCCCTGTCCGCGTCACCATCCAGGGCAATTCCCAGGTGCGCCCCGTGCTCTACCACCGCCCGGGCCAGGCACTTAGGATGCAAGGACCCGCACTCCATGTTTATGTTGGAGCCATCCGGATCCGACGCCAGGGGGATCACCCTCGCCCCCAATCCCTGGAAGACCACGGGGGATATGCGGGATGCGGCGCCATTGGCACAGTCCACTGCCACGGTCAGCCCGGAAAGAGACACCCCCGTGCCCATCAGGAACCCCGCGTAACGCTCCACGGCATCCCCCAGGGACACATCCCGGCCGATGCTCGACGCGGTGGGCCTGGGATATGTGTCATGTCCAGAGAGGATGGAACGCTCAATGGCAGCCTCCCAGCTTTCGGGGATCTTCTCCCCCGTGGGCCCGAAGAACTTGATGCCATTGTACTGGAAGGGATTGTGGGAAGCGGAGACCACCACACCACCGCTGGCCCCGAGTTCCCTTGTGAGGTAGGCAACGCCAGGGGTTGTCATGACCCCGGCCCTGAACACACCGGCTCCCGTGGAGAGGATGCCGCTGATGAGCGCTGATTCCAGGAGCGGTCCCGACAGCCTGGTATCCCGTCCTACCACGAAACGAGGGCGCTCCGAGCCTTGGCCCAAGAGGCCACTGCCCGTCCGCCCCAGGTAGAAGGCCATCTCGGGAGTCAAGTCCAGGTTGGCAACACCGCGTACTCCATCAGTCCCGAAGAGCCGTCCCATGGGACACCCCTTTCCCCAATCCATGAGTATGCATATACAGGGGGCACGAGCTACTGGCGCCTTGTAAGGGTGACCTCCACGGTGGACGGCTCTAGCCTCTCAAGCTCCACCCTCTCGGGCAAGAGCGCAAGGACCTCCAGGATGTGGACTCCCTCTTGAAGCCCCCGGGCGTCCACAGACACACCCACCTTGTCCTCGGTCACCCGCTCAAGGTCAGCCTCGAGACCCGCCACCGTCACTAGGCAGTAGGACGGCTGGATCTGCCACCTGAGACCGGTGCCGACGTTCCTGAGCACCACGGGCACCTCAAACTCCTTCGTGACCCGGTCCTGCACCAGTATCACCGCCACGGTTACCCTGGCAGGCTCCACCGAGAATATCCCGGAGGGAAGCATGAGCCCAACCTGCTGGGAAACGGTCCCCGCCTCGTGACCCTGAACTGAGACGGTCTCGGTCACCAGATGATGCAGGTTTGCCAGGGATGAGGCTGAGGCCCTCACCTTGACGCTGGAGGGCTGAACCGTCGTGGAGGCTACCTTGAAGCCCCGGGCCGGCGTGCCCTGCACATCAGGCTTCACTGCCACTACCTTCGATGGGGGCAGCTGTCTCATCGGCACCGTGACCGCCAGCGCCCCGGGCTGCAGGGATACACCCTCCACAACTCCCCCGTCAGCGCCCACCGCAGCCAGGGTAGAGATGGCTTGGCGCTCGCCGGACGCCCCGGTTATATCTACTGTCCCCAGGGCGTGGTCTACCATGGCCAGGCGGGTCCTCGGCCCTATGGCTGTGACCTCTTCCAGTTCAATCTCAGCGCTCAGTGCTTCATAGTCCTCCGCCGGTTCCCCTCTTACGTCAATGCTCACCTTCACAGCCTTCTCGGTGATGGTGTCCACCACCACCGTGGCCATGGAGGGCACCGATTCAACCACGGTCACGCCCCGGGGAGCCGTCACCTCAACGGGCGCGATACCATGCCCCTCCCCGAAGCCGCGAAGGTCCACAAGGGCCTCGATGTCGTCCCGGGCCACGTTGCCCAGCAGGTTGCGGGGGCCCTTGACTGTGACGTCAATGGTCTTGGGCTGCCAGTCCAGGAGGACCTGGTCCTGGGCCAGGTTTTCTGTGCTTACTGGAATGCTCGCAAAGGTTCTCTCAATGGCAGGGTTCTCCTCGCCCATTACCTGAAACCACAAGACCAGGGCGATGGCCACGGAAAGGAGCTTCACGCTTATGTCCTTCTGAAGCCACTTATCCATACCATCACCTCACCTTCCAGCCCTGGCTGGCGCCACCGGTACGTGGAAGAAACCCATGAGCAACTCTCTTATGGCCCGCGAATCCAGGCGCCTGGTGAGGTTGCCCTCGTTGGCCAGGGAGATGTTCCCTGTCTCCTCCGATACGACTATTGCCACGCAGTCCGAATGCTCGGTTATACCCATGGCAGCCCTGTGCCTGCCACCCATCTCCTTCTCCAGCTCCAGGGCATCTGTAAGCGGCAGGTAGCATGAGGCGGCCATTACCCGCCCGCCCCGGAGGATCACCGCGCCATCGTGCAGCGGTGTATTGGGCTCAAATACATTGACCAGGAGTTCCGCGCTGACCAGGGCATCCATCTTCACACCCGTCTCAGCGTGATCACCAAGACCTGTCTCTCTTTCCAAGACGATGAGAGCCCCGGTCTTGTTCCGTGACAGTATCTCCGTGGCCCTGATCACCTCCGAGATCACCCGAGAGGCCTCCTCATCCCCGGCGAAGCCCAGGGTCCTGGCAAAGAGCTGGCCACGCCCCAGTTGCTCCAGGGCCCGCCTCAGCTCCGGCTGGAACACCACTGGGAGCGCCACGAACAGCATGAGCCTGGCGTTGCGCAAGAGCCAGTTGACGGTGGTGAGTCCCAGGGCCTGGCTAACCGCTGTGGCCACAACGAGGATCATGACACCCTTAAGGAGCTGCACTGCCCGGGTGCCTCGGATGGCCGTGAATATGCGGTAGAGCACATAGGCGACAACCGTGATATCGACGAGGGCCATGATCAAGTCGAAGGCCGGGAGATAGCGCACCTGGTTGAAGGCATCCGAGGCCTCTGGGAAGAACGCCACGATGGCCAAGCCGCTAAACACCAGGACAATGAGAAAGCCTGCCCCACGTGCCACCTGAGCCCATGGTCGCGCCAGGCGTGGGGTTACCCGGAATAGGAGGATAAATGCCAGTACTGCGGCCCCTCCCAAGATCACCGCGGTCTCAATGGGAGGAAGATACCCAATACTATCCAGCAACAAACCCACCTCGTAGTCCTGGGATGGCAGATCCCCTAGACTCCACCCTCCACCTTACCCCCACGGCCCCTATCTCGGCGTGTCCGGGTCGTTCCTGTGGGACCCGTCCCTGGGGGAGGTGGGATTGACGTAGTAGGCGAGGCTCTGCAGCTCCAGGGTCAGGTCTATATTCTGGACATAGGTTCCCTTGGTGGAATGGACCTTGACCGGAGCGAAGTTCAGGATTGCCTCAACACCGGCGGTCTCCAGGAGCTGCGCCGCCTTCTCGGCCTCCTGGGCTGGCACGGTAATGATGGCCATCTTGATGCCTTGTTCCTGTATGACCCTGGGCATGTCGGAGATGTGGTGGACCTTGAGGTCCCCGCTGACGGTGGTTCCCACCTTTGACCAGTCCTGGTCGAACACCGCTGAGACCCTCACATCCCTGTGACGAAGCACGCTGTAGCGTGCCAGGGCGGTCCCCAGGTTCCCCGCCCCCACCAGGGCCACGGGAACCTCCTTGTTCAATCCCAGTATCCTGCGGAGCCTCTCCTGAAGGTGAGACGCGGAATAGCCCACTCCCCGCACCCCGAAGGCGCCGAAATACGCGAAGTCCTTCCGGATCTGTTCGGAGGAAAAACCGGTCCTGGCGGCCAGTTCGGCCGAAGAGACCACATCAACCTTCTCCTCGGACCAGTCGCTGAGCACCCTCACATAGATGGGAAGCCTGCGGATGGTCGTGTCGGGTATCTTAGTCTTCGGCACGAAACCGCCCCCTCTGGCTTGGTAGGTTCACAGCCACACCTACTTATAGTAGAATGAGTCCAGCGTGTGTTGGTTTCAACGTCCTTGAGATCTTTTCCTTCCCCTGCACGGCGGATTTGGCTGACGCAAACCAGGCCAAGCCATGGGAGGGACCAGAGACACATGACAATCGAGCCCACGATCCCCCGGCTTCTGCTGGTGTTCCTGAGGGTGGGAGCCTTTACCTTCGGTGGGGGATATGCCATGGTGCCCCTGATCCGGCAGCAGCTGGTAAGACACGGCTGGCTTTCGGAGGAGGAGTTCACTGATCTCCTGGGCTTGGCCCAGGGGGCCCCGGGACCCATAGCTGTGAATACAGCAGTCTACGCCGGGTTGGCCCTCAAGGGGCTGGCAGGGGCAGGAATGGCGGTTCTGGGGGTCATCCTCCCGTCCTTCCTGGTGATCCTGGCCATTGCCATGCTCATGCCAGGCTTGCGGGAATACCCCCTGGTGACCTCAGCCTTCTACGGACTCAGGCCCGCCGTGGTGGCCCTCATCGCCTCCGCGGCATTCCAGGTTGGCAGGCGGGTGCTCCGCGGCTGGCACAACACCCTCATAGGGTTGCTGGCCTTCACCGGTCTTTACCTGAACCTGCACCCGGCCCTGGTGGTAACAGCCTTCGGGCTCTGGGGACTGGCAGCCCCAGTCTTGGGGGTGAAGAAGCAGTGATCCTCGCGAGACTGTTCCTCTCCTTCCTGAAGGTGGGCATCTTCGGATTTGGAGGCGGCTACGCCATGCTTCCCCTGATGGAAGAGGAGCTGATCACCAGAGCGGGGTGGCTCACAATGGGGGAGTTCGTGGACATCATCGCGGTGGCCGAGATGACGCCAGGCCCCGTGGCCATAAACGCCGCCACCTACGTGGGGTACCGGGTAGCCGGGTTCTGGGGAGCATTGACGTCCACCCTGGGAGTTATTACACCCTCCCTGTTTATCATGGGAGTCTTGACCCTGCTTTACCTCCGGTACCGCAAGATGGAGGGGGTCCGCCTGTTCTTCGGCGGGGTTCGCCCAGCCGTGGCCGCCCTGGTGGCCTTCGCGGCCCTCCGGGTGGGTCAGACCCTATTGCTGGATACCCCCTCCATTGTCATCGCTGTCGCGTGTTTTGCCCTGGTGACGACCAGGCGGGTCCACCCCACGGCCGTTCTGCTGCTGGCCGCCGTGGCCGGGATCCTCATCAGTTAGTCAGCTTCTGGGCTATCATGCTCAAACGCCTCAAGCGGTGGTTCACCCCGGACTTCCCCAAGACTGGCTCCAGTAGCTCCCCCAGCTCCTTAAGGCTCAGATCTGGGTGCTCCAGCCTCAAGCGAGCCAGATCCCCCAGGCTCGGGCTCAAGGCATCCAGCCCGATAGTACGCTCTATGAGAAGGATCGCCTCTACCTGGCGGACCCCGGCGTCCACTATCTTGGTGACGTTGGCGGTCTCGCAGTTCACCACCCGGTTGACCCTACCCCTCACATCCCGGAGAACCCTCACGTCCTGGTATCTCAGCACCGCGCCATGAGCCCCCGCCAGGGTGAGGAACTTCACGATCTCTTCACATTCCTTGAGGTAGACCAGCCAGCCATGGTTCTTTGCCCTTACCCCGGGTTTTATGCCCTCGCTCAACAGCAGGTCGCAGAACCCCAGGGCAGGTGCCTCCGACTGGAACCTTACCTCAAGGTGATGGGTACTCTCGGGGCTTGCCACGGAGCCTGAGCCAAGAAACGCACCTCGAAGGTAGGCCCGCCTAGGCTTCGCGCCGCCCGGCTGGGAAACAAGACCTGTCCCCAAGCCGCTGTCGCCCCAGAAACCTAGCCCCTTTAGTACTGTCTCGGACTCCAGGGGAGGCACCCTGACAACGTACTGCGTGAGCGTCCGGGGGCTCCGGCGCTTCTTCACCATGATGTCAGTGCGCACCCCAAAGCCCGCCTTGATCAACCGGAAGGCCCGCCTGGCTGTGGGAGAGTGGTTCAAGGTAACCTCAAGGGCCCACCTCCCGGCGCACCCCTGGATGGCACCGGCGGTTCTCGCAAGGCCCGCGAGTTCGGCACGGACTGCCTCCGGTGCCCTGGGCACCGGGAGCCCGGCCAGTTCCCCCTTAACCAACAAGGAGAAGGTCACTGGCATGCACCTCTCACATGGGCGACAGGCGCGCGGTGAAATGCCGCAGCACGGGGGGCTCATACTCGAAGCGATAGCCCTTGACCCTTTCCCTCCTGGCCAGGAGGTCCAAGAAGGCACGAGCCACAACATCCATGTGCCGGTAGGTGTAGGTGCGACGCGGGATGGCCAGGCGAACCATCTCCAACCTGGGTTCCATGTTCTCCCCTGTCCTGGGGTCTCGCCCCGCCATCACAGAGCCGATCTCCACGCCCCTGACCCCCGCCTCAAGGTACAATTCGACTGAAAGGGCCCAGGCGGGAAAGGCTGCCCTGGGAAGGTGGGGCAGGAATGCCCCGGCGTCCACATACACGGCATGCCCCCCGGAGGGTTTGACCACCGGGACACCCGCCTTGACCAGCTGGGAGTGCAGGTACTGGACCTGCCCAACCCTATCCGCCAGGTAGCTGAAATCCAGCACCTCCCTGAGACCCCGGGCGACAGCCTCCATGTCCCTGCCAGCCATGCCTCCGTACGTGGGAAATCCCTCATACAGAACGGCCCATGCCTGGGCACGCTGCACGATCTCCGGGTCCCTCAGGGCAAGGAAACCCCCGATGTTGGCCAAGGCGTCCTTCTTCGCGCTCATTGTGCAACCGTCAACCTGATCCATCATCTCACGAACGATCCCTGCCACGGGCTTGTCCTGGTAGCCCGGCTCCCGGGTCTTAATGAAGTAGGCGTTCTCCGCGAACCGGCAGGCGTCCATCACCAGTGGCACACCGTACTTAAGTGTGATGTCCCTCAGGCCCTTAAGGTTAGCCATGGAGACGGGGTGCCCACCAGTACCGTTGCAGGTCAGCGTGACCATGACCAGCGGTACCTTGCCTGGCCCTTTCTCCCTGAGCAGGTCATCCAGCCTGGCCAGGTCCACATCCCCCTTGAAGGGCATCTCCAGTTCGGGGTCATGGGCCTCCGCGGACACCAGGTCCACGGGCACCGCCCGGCGGTTCCAGACGTGGGCTCTGGTGGTATCGAAGTGATAATTGCTGGGAACCAGGTCTCCCTCTTTCAGGAGGGTCAGGAACAGGATGTTCTCAGCAGCCCTCCCTTGATGAGCCGGGATAACGAAGGAAAACCCCATCACATCTGCTACTGCCTGCCTCAGCCGCTGGAAACTCCGGCTCCCAGCGTAGGATTCGTCTCCCTCCATCATGGCAGCCCACTGGCTATCACTCATGGAACCGGTCCCGCTGTCAGTGAGCAGGTCTATGTATACAGACCGGGACTCCAGAAGAAACGGGTTGTAGCCTGCCTCACTGATGCAGCGTCTTCTCTCGGCCAGCGTGGTCAGATGCAGGGGCTCCACCATCTTGATCCTATAGGGCTCCGCCGTCAATGGACTCTCCAAGAACCTACCTCCTCCAGTTCGCTCTTGCCGCAGGCAGCACGGTGAAGAGTGCCTCAGCCAGCTTCTCCGGGTCATGCCGCGCGTATTCCCCCTGTTCCACCAGGTCCCCCTGGAGGACACTCACCCCCATGCCCCTCACAGCCTCCAAGTCCAAGGCTACTGGCTCGGAGCCTTCCACCTCGTATCTCCTGGCCAGTTCCGCACGGATGGCGGTGTTGTTAACCGCCACCCAGTCTATCACACCCTTGCCCGCGTGATCCATGATGGCCCGCACGTGGTCTGATACCCGGTAACCGGCGGTCTCACCAGGCTGGGTCATCAAATTAGCAACATACACCTTGACAGCCCTGGACCGCGCGATGGCCTCGGCCACCCCGCCCACGACCAGGGTAGGCAGGACGCTAGTGTAGAGGCTGCCCGGCCCTATGCCCACAATATCAGCCTCGGCTATGGCGCTGAGCGCTTCGGGCACAGGACTGCAACGGGGTTTTAGCCAAACCCTGCGGATGGTTCCTCCTGCTGCGGTAACGGCAGTCTCCCCGTGCACAACACGGCCGTCCTCCATTTCGGCGGCGAGGGTAACGTGCTCGAGGGTGGCAGGCAGCACCCGGCCCTTCACCGCCAGCACACGGCTGGAGAGCTTCACAGCCTCCTGGAAGTCCCCGGTTATCTCCGTCATAGCCGCGATGAACAGGTTGCCAAAGGTGTGCCCCTGGAGGCCGTCCCCCTGGTCAAACCTGTACTGGAAGAGGCGTCGCATCAGGGGTTCCGCCTCGGCCAGGGCCACCAGGCAGGCTCTGATGTCCCCAGGGGGAAGCATGCCCAGCTCATCCCTCAAACGGCCTGAGGACCCGCCGTCATCGGCCACTGTGACAACCGCCGTGACCCTGTGGGTCCTCTCCTTGAGTCCCCTGAGGAGCACCGAGAGTCCCGTGCCCCCTCCAAAGGCAACCACACTGGGAGCCCATGCGGCCCCGATATCTCCAGTGGAGCGTTTTCTGGCGGCTACGAGGCGCTTCATGGTGTCCTTCAGGTCCTCCCTGTCCACTGGCACCCTCACAGGTTAATTTCCACTCTCTTCATCTATGTCCCGGTGCTCCACAATCACCGTATGCTTCCTTGCCCGGAGAAGTTCACCCAGGCGGTTTGCCACCACGACTGATCGGTGTCGTCCACCAGTACAGCCGATGGCGATGGCCAGGTGGTTCTTGCCCTCGTTCTTGTAGTGGGGGAGCAAGTACCTAAGAAGGCCATCCAGTCTCTTCAGGAACCCCTTAGTCACGGCCCACTTCAAGACATACTGCTCCACCGCGGCATCCCTGCCATCCCGTTCCCTCAGGGACTCAACGTAGAAGGGGTTCGGCAGGAAGCGTACATCCAGCACTATGTCAGCGTCCCTGGGGAGTCCCTTCTTAAAGCCGAAGGTGGTCAAGGATATGACGAAGCGCTCCAGGCCGGGGTCTTCCGCGAACCTCTGCGCTATCTCTTCCTTCAGGCGTTGGGGGGTTGTCTTGCTGGTATCCAGGATGACGTTGGCATGCCCCCGGATCTCCTCCAGCTTCTTCCTTTCAGCCTTTACACCCTCCAGGATCCCCAAGTGGCGGGACAAGGGATGCCGGCGGCGGGTCTCCTTGAAACGCCTCACCAGGGTCTCGTCATCTGCCTCCAGGAAGAGGATCTTGTGAATGACTCCTTCCTCCTCCAGGATCTTAAGGGACTGGAAAAGGTCGTCAAAGAACACGCCCCCGCGGACATCTATCACCAGGGCCACCCGGCAGGTGTTCTCCCCTGACTTGCCGCACATCTCGGCGAACTTTGGAAGGAGGGCGGGAGGGAGGTTGTCAACGCAGAAGAAACCCAGATCCTCCAGGCTTCTCAGGGCTTGGGTCTTGCCAGCTCCGGAGAGTCCCGTGATTATTACTAGCCTAAGGTCAGTACCCCCGGCCTCCTTCAACCGCTCATCACCTGCGCGTCCCTTTGATAATAGGGCAACAACATGTGGTGTTCTTGACTTACCCTGACTTCTCCTCCTAGAGACTTAGACGTGCCATGACAGGCAGGTGATCAGAGGCATCTGACCAGATAACCCGGGCCTCCAGCACGGTTACACTCCTGGAGACCAGGATGTAGTCTATCCGGCAGCGAGGTGCCCAGGAAGGGAAGGTGAAGCCTGCATGATGACCAGCATCCTGGTAGCGGGTGGAGGCCAGCCCCACTTCGGGGGCATCATCCTCCAGGTTGAGGTCCCCCATGACCACCTTTGGCGCTCCGAAGCTCGCTATGAACCTCATGGCCTGCCTGGCCTGGCCCCCTACCTCAGTGGGGTCGAAACTCAGGTGGGTTGAGAACACCTGGAGGGTCTTCCCGTCTCCCAAGTCCAGGGCCACCCGGGCGATGCCGCGGCGCTCCTTGATGCCGCTGAACCTTACAACCTCCCAGTCGGTCATAGGAAAGGAGCTCAGGATGGCGTTGCCGTAGCCCACCCTCCCGACCCCAAGGTTGGGGGCACACACGTAGTCCATGTCCAGCGCACGAGCGATCTCCCTGACCTGGTCCCGCATCCCCGAACGGGGAAGCAGACGGTCCACCTCCTGGAGGGAAACCACCTGGGCGCCGCTATTACTGATGACCGCGGTGATCCGCTCCAGGTCCACCCTGCCGTCGATACCCCTGGCATGGTTGATGTTGTAGGTCATCACCACCACGGTACCGTCGAAGGGGGCCCCGGTGGACCAGGACCCCAGCACTGGCGTGGGGCGCCCGTGCCCGGAGTACAGTAGCCAGACAAGGATGACAAGGGCCGCAGCGGCCATGCGAACGGCCCAGGTCAACACGACTCGCGGGGTGCCGGGAGGCGCCCCTGTCACTGGCTTGGTCGGGGGAATATTCATATCATACTGGGGATTCTATAGGGCGCTGGCCCGGCCCTCCTGGCAATTGATGGTGGGAGGATGAAACAGTTACCGGATAACTGACTTTTCCTCTACAAACCCGCCCGAAGCATTTGACAAGGAGGCAAGAATGATGTATACTATAGACGAGATTGGTGAGGATTTCGTGGTGGTCAACGGTGAACGGATTGAAGTTGACCCGCCATTTGAGACCGTGCCAGACAAGCGAGAATATGAGATTTGGTTGAACGAGGTAATGCTGGATGCTGTTGAGGCAATTGGAAGTAGAGAGAACATACAGGCTTTCCAAGACCACCTTGCACCGGTGGCTCAAGGACGGAAAGCTGACTGACCA
>JBFMCS010000042.1 GCA_040754315.1 Bacillota bacterium | reverse complement strand
CCAGGAGGATGTTGGGGATGGCCTTGCAGGGTGGGGGGCCTTTGGCCCCCCGTCTGCTAGTGGGCAGTCACGAAAGAGGAGTGATGGATCTTGCGGACTACTTTAAAGGGCAGAACTGTGGAGGTCAACATCGACACAGAAGGCCCAATCGTGATGATAGGGGAGAAGATAAACCCTACCGGCCACAAAAGGCTGGCGAAGGCATTAAGGGAGGGTGATCTGGAATACGTTGCCGAACTCGCATCCAGGCAGGCCTCGGTGGGGGCGCACGTTCTAGATATCAACGTGGGAGTACCAGGCCTGGATGAGGCCGCGCTGCTTTGCCACGTAGTCCGCATGGTCGCTGGCATCGTAGATCTGCCGCTATGCCTTGATTCCGGTAGCCCCCAGGCACTGGCTGCTGGGCTAGCGGCGGCACCGGGGAAGCCGCTGGTCAACTCGGTTAACGGCGAGGAGGCGTCGCTGGAGAGCGTGCTGCCCCTGGTCAATGACAGGGGCGCGGCCGTGATCGGCCTCACCATGGACTCCAGCGGGGTCCCGAAGGACGCAGACACCAGGGTGGCCATTGCCGGGAAGATCTTGGAGCGGGCAGTCCGGCTGGGCATACCCCAAGAGGACGTGGTCATCGACCCCTTGGTGTTGACCGTTGGGGCCGACACCAACTCAGCGGCGGTGACCCTCGAGACCATAGAGAGGGTTCGCCAGGAGTTTGGCGTCAACATCAACCTGGGGGCCAGCAACGTCTCTTTTGGACTGCCTGACCGCTTCACCATAAACCAGGCTTTTCTGGCACTGGCTGCGGGTGCGGGGGCCAGCTGCATGATAACGGACGCAGAGAAGTACGCCGGGGCCATACTGGCGGTGGACCTCCTGCGCGGGCGGGACATGTACGGCAAGCGGTACATTAAACACGCGCGGCTTCAAGGGAGGGTATGATGTTCGTGGCGTTCTTCTTTTCGGGTAGCTCATGGAAGCCGTACCAGGGTACATATCTGACCGTCTTGGACAGGGGGTACATCGATGACAAAGGGAGCTCCGCCCAAGAGATTGGTTGTGGCTCTTGGGGGCAACGCTATCCTCCAACCTGGTGAGAAGGGTACCTTCGAAGAGCAGGATGCTAATGTCCTCAAGACCTGCAGGCAGATAGCCAAGATACTCAAGAAGGGCCACGAGGTAGTGATCACCCACGGGAACGGCCCTCAGGTGGGAAACATCCTCATCCAGAACGAGCGTTCCGGCGACGTGGTCCCGTCGATGCCGTTGGATGTGTGCGGTTCGGAGAGCCAGGGCTTCATAGGCTACATGATCCAGAACAACATGAACAGGGCCATGGCTGAGGAGGGGATCCATCGGGATGTGGCCACCGTGGTGACCCAGGTGGTGGTGGATCCGAAGGACCCTGCCTTCGATGCCCCCACCAAGCCCGTGGGTCCCTTCTATGACAGCAAAACCGCCGCCAGCAAGATGAAGGAACGGGGGGAGCGCTGGGTGGAGGATTCAGGGAGGGGCTGGCGCAAGGTTGTGCCCTCTCCTGATCCCCTGGATATCGTGGAAAAGCAGGTCATTAAGGTACTGCTCGAGGCTGGGATCCTCGTGGTGGCGTGCGGTGGCGGCGGGATCCCTGTGGTAGCGGAGGGCGGGGCCTATAGGGGTGTTGAGGCGGTTATCGACAAGGACCTGGCTGCCGAGAGGCTGGCCAGCATGATACGGGCGGACATGCTGCTCATCCTGACCGATGTGCCGAGGGTGTGCCTCAACTACCGCCAGCCGGGCCAGATGGAACTTGGGCAGGTCACTGTCAAAGAGGCCAGGGACTTCATGAACCAGGGGCACTTCAAGGCGGGCAGCATGAAACCAAAGGTGCAGGCGGCGATCCGGTTTGTGGAGTCCGGAGGCAAGGCGGCCATCATCTCCTCGCTGGGTGCGGTGCTGGATGCCATCGACGGCTTGGAGGGCACGCGGGTGGTCCCTGGGATCTGACCCAGGACATACATGCCCTGGGGGGTCAAGCCCATACCTCAAGGGCGGGTGGCACGCTCGCCGTTGATCCGTTGCCAGGGGCTATCAACCTCCAAGTGAGGGAAGCCGGATTAATACGCGGGTATCCTGGTCGTGCACGGGAAGGGTTGAGTGCTTACCCGTCACGGCCTTTACGTTGCGGATAGTGGACATGTGAAGCGTGCCCTTTACGTCGAACCCGCGAATGCCTCCCGATCTTGTGCAGCATTTCCCCCGGGGTGGCGCTGCTTACCTGGAGGTTTCTGCCGGCTGTGTCAATGGTCGCCATGCCCTGCATGCGGCATGCCATAGAGTGTCACAGTAATAAGCTTCATACCCTGCATCATGACAGGGCTCTCCTCACGGAGGATCAGGCCCTTTATGTGAGGTCCCGCATGGGCCCGGACCTATGGGTGCTCCGGCCATCGAAGTCCTCAAAGGCCTCGCGGTAGAGGGCCTGTAGCATCGTGGCGACCTTCTCGCGGAAATGGTGGTAGACCCCCATGATCTCCCGGGCCATGGGGGTCACTGCCGAGGCTTCCCCTGGACGCCCGCGAACTGGTGCTCAAGACCATCTACAAGCAGGGCATCGTCGCTGAGGATAGGTTGTCTTCGTCTTGGTCACCTTCCGGAGCTGCCGGTGGTAACCCTCCACGGTGTTCGTTGTATAGATGAGCCGGCGGATGCCCTGAGGGTAACTGAAGTACGTAGTCAGCTCCAGCCAGTTGTTTTCTCACGACCTCACGATGATCGGGTACTTTCTGCCCCACTTCCTTAAAGGTGGCTATCAAGTTAGATCAGCATGAGTGACGGTTAGACCTGTTGTACAGGCTATGGGCATAGGGTTAAGGATTTAGGCTGTCACACCTTTCATTGAACCGTGCGTATTTCTCGCCAAGTCCAACCCACCGGATGTGAGGCCGTACCGTTTGACGCTGATAACAGGCCTGTTCATTGGCGACATGTTCCCCAAGGCCACCAAGAGACTTGTTCAACCTCATGAGTCCATCTGCAATAGGAGGACCTCCTGAACAAGATTAATAGTCACCTCCTTAAATGCTTGCATGTCTCAGATTGGTCTCCAATTCGACCTCAGCCCCTTTAACTGGCTCGAGGACAGGGCACCCAACTGCTAGGGCGCAGGCGGCGAGGCGTAGCCTGCCTGTTGCCAGGTATCCAACGGTATGGTAGAATGACTCCATACAACATCCTGCCGATGAAGGGGCGTTGGTATAAGCAGCGCCCCGTTTCATTGGGCAAGCAACGAATACGAGGTGTCGAATGTTCGAAGGTTTAGGTTTGAATCCTGTTCTCCTCAACAATGTGCGCAGGCTAGGCTATGTGGAACCCACTCCAATCCAGACCTCTAGCATCCCCCCGGTTCTCGCCGGGCTTGATGTGGTCGCTACCGCTGAGACCGGGAGCGGCAAGACGGCGGCCTTTCTCCTGCCCCTGTATCACCGCCTGTTGCTTTCACGACAGCGCGGGAAGACCAGAGGCCTGATCCTGTGCCCAACCCGGGAAATAGCCCTGCAGACCCATGAAGAGGCTGAGAAGATCGGTCGCAACACAGGGCTCAACAGCACTGCCATCTATGGTGGGGTGGGGTTTGAGCCACAGATGAAAGCGCTCAAAAAGGGCGCGGACATTGTGGTGGCTACCCCGGGCCGCCTGCTGGACCACGCCGGGCGGCAGACCATTCGCTTCCAGGACATGGAGATCCTCGTGCTGGACGAGGCTGACCGCATGTTGGACATGGGTTTTCTGCCAGACATCAAGCGTATCCTGCAGTGCCTTCCCGCCAGCCGGCAGACGCTCCTGTATTCCGCGACCATGCCCCAGGAGATCCAGGCCCTGGCGGATAGGCTCATGAAAGAGCCCGCCCGGATAGCGGTGGGCCGCCCCGCCACCCCCCCGGGCACGGTGGTTCAGGTTCTCTACCACACATCCCACCAGGAGAAGACATGGCTCCTCACGAAGCTCCTCCCGGCTCAGTGGGCCGAGAGTGCGCTGGTGTTCACCCGGACCAAGCACCGGGCGGACCGGCTGACCCGTCAACTGATCAGGGCTGGTTTTGGGGCTGCGTGCATACACGGGAATCGCACCCAGAGGCAACGCGAGACGGCCCTGGACGGTTTCCGGCGCGGGCGCTTCCGGGTCCTGGTGGCGACCGACATCGCGGCCCGGGGCCTTGATGTTCAGGGCGTTACCCATGTCATCAACTACGACCTGCCTCCAGTCGCCGATGACTACGTTCACCGCATCGGGCGAACAGCGCGAGCCGGGGCGAGTGGCTGCGCTGTGAGCCTGGTAACGGACGATGACATGAAGGCGCTCGCCCAGATCGAAAAGGGTCTGGGGTACCGGATCCGCCTGGCCGCCACACCAACCGCTGACACGGCCACCGGTGAAAGGCAGAGTCCCACCGCCCGCCGCTAGGAGCCAGACAGAAGCTGGTGCCCCCGTCTTGGGGCCACCGGCTTTGACCAATCCTGGATAACTGCACTCACTGCTAGCTGCTCTGGAACGCCAGGCTCAGGTCACGGACCGTGCCCATGATGGTCGTGGCCTGTGCCGGGGCCTTCAAAGGCTGCCTGCAACTCGGTCCAGTTCACCAAGCGCGTAGTCCAGGGCGTCTACGGCCTTGTCCATGTCCTCCTTGCTGACCGTGAGTGAAAGACCGAACCTTGTCGGGGAAGAAGCCACGACAAGAACGCCCCTCTTGATCACCGCCTCCTTCACGACGTTGACAGGGTACTTGGTGCGGTCAGCGGCAAAGTTGGCTTGTCTGCCTTCCGGCACGAACCCCTGCATCGTCGTCTTGCTCCTCACCAGCTCCAGGTGCCAGATCCCAGAACCTGACATCGCCAACCGTGTCGTGCTTGTCCTTCAGGGCCAGGAGCCTCGTTCCGAGATACCTTCTTATCTCCTGGCCTCGCCTGGGCAGGTCCTCTTCCAGCATTGTCTACAGGTTGGCGACGACCGCGGCAAGCGTCAACGGGTGACACGCGAACGTGCTCACGTGCTCCAACGCCATTTGCTGAAGGTCTCGGCTGCCTCCCTGCTGAGCACCACGGCGGATACAGGAAGGGCGGACGAGGACAGCCCCTTCCCAAGGGTCATGATATCCAGGGTGACCCCGTACTGCTGGTAGGCAAACCATGTGCCAGTGCGGCCAAAGCCAGTCAAGCGGCGAGGGGCCCGGGTGGTTATAGAGACCTGCCCTCACTACCTGTTCTTCACTGATGGGGACCTGGACAGGGCCGGTCCCTACGCCAAGTGCGATCCCCCCTTGAGGAACAGGGAGCAGCAGGCCGGGCTTTGGCGGTGCGTCAGCGAGGGAATGGTTGACTACATCGGCAGTACCACGCGCCCCACGCGGTGACCAGGAAGGAACGGGAATGGGCTGGCATCTTCCAGTCCCCCTCGGGGATGCCCGGGGTTGAGATGGCCCTGCGACTCATGCTCACCGCCGTGAGCCAGGGCAGGCTCGACCTTTCGGCGGTCTCAAGGCTGCTTTCCGGGAACCCTGCAAGGGTCTATGGGCTGTACCCGCGGAAGGGCGTGATAGCGGTGGGTGCCGGCGCGGACATCGCCGTGGTCGACACGGGACGGAGGTGGACCGTTGATATCTCGTCACTGGGCACGAAGGCCAAGGCGAGCGCCAGCATTACGAGGGCACTGCCCTGGCCGGGCGTCCCGTTGCCACCGTGCTCAGGGGCAGGATATCATGAGGGACCAGGAGCCCCTGGGAAAGCCCGGGACGGGGGTTTGGCTCCGGGGTGCCCGCGGTGGCAATCCCTTGAGGTGGGCGTAAATGGCCCGGCTGGCTCCGGGACGGCTTCTTGCCGTGGCCCCCGGAATGACAGAAGGCCTGCCGGGGGTGCGTACGGGTCTTGGCGGCGAGGACGGACGGCACTCGCGGGACCTCTCTCGCAGGTGGGCTTCTCCTAGGCTGATGCGGGTTACTCCTGGCCACCACCTAGCGAAGCTCAGGCCAGTCAAAGCCGTCAAAGGCCTCATGGTACAATCCCTGAAGGGACTTGGCGGCCTCCTCGCGAAACGCCCTGTAGCGCCGCATGATCTCCCGGGCCATGGGGGTCACCGCCGAGCCTCCCCCCTGGCCGCCCCCGGGCTGGCGCTCCAGGAGAGAAAAGCCCAGGGCTCTCTCGAGCCGGCGGACTAGGTTCCAGGCATGGCTGTAGGACATCCCCATGTCCTCCGCGGCACGGCTGAGGGAGCCGGAGGCGTCCACCCTGTCGAGTATCTCCAGGGGGCCGTCGCCGAAGGCCTTGCCCAGGCTCTCGTGCTCGATCCAGAGTTTGTATCTCAGTCTCACTGCGGGTCACCCCTGTACTGACGGTCATGGCGAATGAGGGCAAACGTCGTCTCAAAGATAACGTTCCCTTCGCGGTCAAACTCACGAATGATGGCCCGGGACGCCCGCGGCCTGTCCACAACCTCTGCATGCTCATTCATGTATATGATGTCGTAGCGCGCGCCGCCAGCAGGGGTCGAGTCCTCCTGCGTCTCCAGCCATCGCCCGTAGTCCTCCCAGGTGTCCACATCGAGGCTCGTATCCGCGTCCACGGGTACCTCCGTCACGCATGACCGGTACTTCTGGATCAGCGACCGGGCGCCCTCATCGCCATTGACCTCGACCAGTTCGGGGAAGAACCCGGACCCAAAGAGCACCGGGTGGCACCTGTGGTCCGCCCAGCTGGCCGCCAGGATCGCCCTGGAGGGGTCCTCCATGGCGCCAAAGGGGCAGAGGAGGGCTTCAAGGTGTTCCGTGCGGACGAGGGGCTGGTCACCCAGGAGGAAGATAACGCCTGCGGCACCGGCGGGGAGGCTCTTGACCCCCAGGGCCAGGGAAGAGGACATGCCCTTGGCCAGGTAATCGGGATTTACCACCCAAAGAAGCCTCTCCTCTGATCCCAGGAAGGGCTCCACCGCCTCCCTGATCCCCTTGGCATTGTGGCCAAGCACGGCCACCACGGTCGACACCCTTGCCCCCAGGGCCTGCCGGAGCACATGGCCCAGGAGGGGCATCCCGTGCCAGGGCAGGAGCTGCTTTTCCCTGCCCAGACGCGAGGATGTCCCCGCCGCCAGCACCACAACCCCGACTGGGGGCTCCGATAGGTGTTTCCCCCTGGGGCAACCCTCCTTGGACATGTGTCACCGCCTCTACCATTGTGATGTGGCACTGGAGACACGAGGTCAACGGGATCCAGTCGCGATGCCTCGTGGCGGCCGGATCACCAGTGACAGGCGTCATCGAATCATCCACTGGTTCTCATCCCCCAGGAATCTAAGGACGTGTCCCAGTGGGGTCTGTCGCAGGGCGTTGACAAGACGCTCATCAGCGGTAATGAATGGCACCTGCCTTGATTGGGCCAAGGCTACGTAAAGGCTGTCATAGACGGTGCGATTGAAAGCCAGGGCTATCTCGAAGGCAGCGGGCGCCAGCAGCGAACATGACACAGTCTTCACGGGACATGACATTGCCATGGACCTCAGGATCTCCCTGGTAATCTCAGCATCTAATTCGTTTCGCCCGAGCTTTTTCCATAGGACGTTGCCAAACTCGGCGAAAAACAGGTCTGGCACAAGTAGCGTCACTTCACCTTCTCTTGTCTGCCCTAAGAGGAGGGCAGCCTCGTGGGATAACACTTCGGGTATGTACCACTTGACAGCCACACTTGCGTCAATCACGAAGGACCTCATCGTTCACGATCTTCTCTAAGTAGTGTGGCGCTGTCCGAAAAGGCCCTTCCACTTCTGGATAACTGCATTCTGATCCGAGTGGCTGCCTCCTCCGCATCAATCGCCCGGTGTGATGCCGCTTCCTCCAAGATCAATCTTATTTCCTGTTGCAGTGACCTCTGCTTGGCTCTAGCCTGCTCCTTGAGCTGAGCCACAACCGCAGGTGGAATTCCACGGACCAGGATATCGCCCATCGTGCCACCTCCCTGCACCGGTGCTATCATTATGATAGCACGACAAGCCCGGCAAATCTAGCTCGATCCTTCTAGGTTTCTAGAGAATCTGAAAGCCCGCCGCCAGCGCCACAACCCGGCTGAAGGCTCCGGATACGGGTGTTTTCCCTTGGAACGACACCCAGGCATGGGGCTAGGGATTCACCGCCTCTACAACGATGGGCCACCATAGGCATGAGGTCAATAGTACCAGTGGCGCTCCCTTCGCCATGAGGAGATGGGCGACCTCCCGGGCCGCCTCAAGCCGGTCTGTATCATCCACCTTGTTGAGCACTGGGACCAGCCGGGATGCAGGTGGGCGACCCCTGCCGCAACCCTCGCTGTGCCAGAGCGCCGTCGCCATCATCCCTGGGGTCACGGGTTCGCCCGGGACGGCCCCGGTGAGGGCGGAGACAGCCGCTGGCCTGTGGACGAGGAAATGATCCAGGGGTTTCCCCAGGGCGTCCATCCCCGCCACCGCCAGCACCAGGCGGCATGAGGCGGGGATCACCGGCTCATGGGGGGCTGGGGCCTTCAACGCCCTGTGGGCGGCACCGTCGGCTTCCACCACCATCACGACACCGGGAAGGCGCCGGTTGATCTCGTCCACCCAACCCGGCGGGACCCCTGAGATCTTTCCCGGCTGGCGGCGTGGCTTCCTGCCGAGGGTGAAGAGACTCCCGCCGCCCTTTTCCCTTTCCAGGGGTGCCAGGAGCCTCAGGGCCTCCTCGAGGCTCTTGGCCTCGCGGACCAGCGTCCCTGGGGGAACCCGGGACTGGGGGGCACCCCGGGAGAGCGGGGGGAAGTCCCCAGGCCTGGGCTGGTAGATCTTGGTGGTGGTGGTGATGAGGGCGCTCCCCCAGCGCTCAAGGGCCTCCCATGCCAGGGCCAGCATGAGGCTGGTCTTGCCCCCGGCGCCCACCAGGGATATGGTCATTCCCGGTGATATGTCCAGGGTCTCGATCAACATGCGCATGGGCGATAGCGCTCCAGGTCCATCAGGGCTACAGCGCCCGCCACCGTGACACCATAGAACACCATGGGCTTCTCCGAGAGCGGGATGTCCACTGTGCCGTTGGCCAGCGAGGTCCCTGTGGCGAGACCAAGGCCCGCCCACTCCATCACCTCCAGGTTTCTTTTCACGCTCTCCACCAGCACAGCATGGAGGGTGCCCCCGGTGGCCTCCTCGGGGCTCATCGCCCCGGTAAAGACCAGGATACGCCGCAGGAAAGCCCCTATTCCTCGAGGAGACCCCGCACCCTCCGCCGGTACTCGTCCAAGAGGCCCGAGGCGGGATACCCCTAACACTCACTCGGTACCCGCTGTGTCAAAACCGTACTCTTCGAAAACCCTGGCGGCCCAGGGTGACGTCAGGTGGGAAATGAGGGTCTCCGCTTCTTCCCGGTGAGGGGATGACGCCACAACCGCGGCCTCGAACACGATGGGCTGGTGTGAGCCAGGTGGTGCCACCGCCATGACATGGACCCTGCCAGAGCCCCGGACGGTGCTGGAGTAAACCAGGGCTGCCTCTGCCTCCCCCTGTTCCAGGTAGGCCAGGGCCTGGCGCACCGATCGCGCATGGAGGAGCTTAGCCTCCAGTGATGCCATGATGCCCAGGCTATCCAGCACCTGGTAGGCGTAGTGCCCTGCGGGTACCATCTGGGGGTCTCCCAGGGCCACCCGGGAGACACTGCTTCCGGCCAGCCAGGTCCAGGGGTCCTGGCGCACGGGTGTGTCCGCGAGCACCGCCAGCACTAGCTTGTCCCGGGCGACCTCACACCGTGTCCCGGGGACGAGGAGCCCCTCGCGTTCCAGGTTGTCCATGTGCCCCCCACCGGTGGGGAATACCACTAAGTCCAGGGGGGCTCCCTGGCGGACCTGGGAGGCCACGACACCGGTGCTGGAAAAGCTGCAGCTGATAGTGAATAGCCCCATCGCCTGGAGATCCCTTGCCAACGCCCCCAGCACCTCGCTCAATCCCGCCCCGGCACCCACCGTGAGGCTCGCTGGCTTGGCACGGGGGAAGGACACAGCCAGGATGGCGATGGCCGCCAGTGGTATGAGGGTCATCCAAAGCCACCTCTTCATGAGCAGCACACTCCAAGGATTGGCTCGCCAGCCTTCCGGAGCCGGCCCTGGTCCAGGCAAAGAAGCTGGCCCATGCTGCCTGACGCCCGGTAGTCGTGGGTCACCAGGACGAAGGGGATACGCCAGAACCGCTGCAGCCGTACGAGTTCATCCCTGACCACAGCCCGGGTTTCCTCATCCAGGGATGACCAGGGTTCATCCAGAAGGAGGAGATCGGGGGCGGTCATGAGGGCCCGGGCCAGGGCGACCCGCTGCTGTTCCCCCCCGGAGATGTCCCGGGGGTAGCGGTGGGCGATGTGATTGATCTTCAGCATGTCCAGGACCTCCTGGGCGCCGGGCCTTAATCGCCTCCTAGGCCTTCCCCGGATGGATAGAGGGTAAAGGACATTCTGCCTGACGCTCATGTGAGGGAATAGCGCGTAGTTCTGGAATACGTAGCCGATGCCTCGCCGGCGAGGGGGGAGGTCTATCCCGCGGGAGGCGTCAAAGAGCGTCTTGCCATCCAGCATGACGCTGCCTTCATCGGGTCTCCTGAGGCCCGCGATGCAGTCCAGAAGGGTGGTCTTCCCCGCCCCTGAGGGGCCTGAGAGCACCAGGATCCCGCCGTCACACCGGAGGTCCACGTCCAGCGTGAAATCGGGGAGCGCCTTTTTCACCGAGGCGACGAGCATTTCGTCACTCCCTTCCGTTCCTGGGCGAGCCGGCATCTTTCCGAACAGTAACGGGTGGTGAAGGTTGCCGCGAAGGCGAAGGCCAGCATGATGGCAACCAGGAGAGTAGCCGTGGGCATGTCGCCGGCCTCGGTGGCGGTGTAGATGGCGGTGGACATGGTCTGAGTGGCGCCCGGTATGTTTCCGGCCAGCATGAGCGTGGCGCCGAACTCCCCCAGGGCCCGCATGAAGCATAGCACTAGGCCGGCCAGGAAGGACGGCCAGGCTACCGGGAGGGTCACTGTGAAAAACACCCGGGGCTCCGATGCGCCCAGGGTGCGCGCGGCGCTCTCCAGGGAGCCGTCCACGGTCTGGAGGCCAGCCCTGGCTGCGTTGTACATCAGCGGGAACGCCAGGATACCGGAGGCGATCACCGCTGCCCACCAGGTGAAAAGGAGCCGTACGCCCAGGGGTTCCAGGAGGCTCCCTAAGGGTCCCTTTCTCCCCAGGAGCCATAGGAGGAGGAAGCCTACCACCGTGGGCGGGAGCGCCAGGGGCAGGACGAGAATGGAATCCACCACGCCCCGCCCGCGCCAGGAGAGCCTCTCGACGGCCCAGGCTGCCATGGTGGCCAGGCAGGACACTGCCATGGTGGCTACCAGGGCGATGCGGGCGGACAGTAGTACTGGTGAGAGCCAGACCTCCATCACACAGACCCCTTGGCGGGAATCTTCCAGCGGATCAGATTTAACCGCCCTTCCCGAAGGAACAGGCAGGGAAGGTACAGGTGTCACATCCCCGGCACAGGCCACCGTGGGCGTAGGCCAGCATGTCCTTGGAGGTGAGCTGCTCCCCTGCCAGCAGGCGAGGGAGGACCAGGTCCAGGAGGCCGCGGGGGCGTGCCAGGACCCCGGCCGGTATACCCAGGACCGGCACGTTCCCGGCGTAGGCCAGCAGTGTCATGGCCCCTGGCGCTACCGGAGCGCCCGAGAACACGACTTGAGCCCCGCTTTGCCTGATGCCCTCAGGTGTGCAGTCATCGGGAGACATGCCTCCGGTCACGAGGATGAGTTCCATGCCATCCTCAAGCATGGCCGCCACCGTGCCGGCCACCTCCTGGACGCTATCCGGGACAAGACGTAGCGTGGCGACGGTGTTTTTGTACCTCGCCAACCGGCCTTGGATGAGAGGCCCAAAGGCATCCTTGATGCGGCCGGAGAACACCTCGTTCCCGGTGACGGCCAGGCCTATGCGGAACGGCTGGAAGGGTAAGAGCGTGAGCACCGGGGCCTGCCCGGCCACACGGATGACCTCTTCTATATTGCGCTTCTTGGTCACCAACCCAAGCACCTTTGCCTTGGCTATGATATCCCCCAGGGCCACCGTGGAGTTGTTGTGGATCGTGGCCACTAAGACGTCCTGGACCAGGTTGACCTCCAGGAGGCGGGCGACGTCCACCTTCAGGAGCCCTTCCCCGAGGCTACTCACATTCGCCCATGCCTCCCCGGGCATGGTAACCTCCAGCCCCGGTCCTGACAGCGCCTTGGCCAGCACGAGTGCTGCCTCGTCCTCGTGTATCTCATCCTCCTCCAGGTCCAGCACCTTGATGGAGGACTTCCCAATGCGTCTCAGCGTGACGATATCGCCCTCGCCTATCACATGGCCTCGCCTCAGGACGGCTCCCTTTCGTTCCCCAGGGATGATCTCGGTCAGGTCGTAGGCTAGGGTGAGGCCTGCGGATCCCTCCACGGGAACCTCACGGGATCTCATGGTGTGCCCCCCTTTCAGCCATACCCGGGTGGGTGCCCCACAGCAAACCGCAGACGGCCTCGAGCACGCCCCCGGCCACAGACCGCGCCTTGTCCGAGATGTGCCAGGCGGCCTTGGCGTCACACCGGGGGTCTACGTCACCGAGTTTTTGCCCCGCCTGGACCGGTGCTCCATTCCGCAGGAGTCCCCTCAGAAGGCCATCGATGGCACACGGCACAGGCAGGCTTTCCCCGGGGGTAAGGATCTCCGCCACGACCTGGCCGGCCTTGACCTGATCCCCGATCTCGGCAAGGGTCCTTAACGTTCCCGGAGAGGGTGCCCGCAGCAGGCGCTCCATGGTGTAGCCGCCTACATCTCCGGGGGTTTTAGTGTAGGGCTGGGCGCCGCCGTGGTATATGGTCATGCCAAGGTAGTGACCGCGGGCGGTCTCCACCACCGCTCGAACGTCCGTGCCGGCGTTGAACCCAGGTCCAAGGCCCACCACGACTGGGGCATCGTCCAGGGTGGTTCCCAGATTTCTCTTGGCCATTCGGGCGTCGACCAGCACGGACGGTTTGATCTGGCCCAGTGAGAGGCCTTCTGGATCCACCATCACCGGGATCACGCCCTGCTCCCTCAGTTTCAGCGACTCCTCCACCGAACAGGCCCTGGCGGCCATGACCCCCTCCACGGTCCAGCACCCCCGGAATATGCACTCGGAGAAACACACGGTTCGCCGTACCGACCGGGGCTCAGGGATCTCGGTCATGAATACCTGGAAGCCGGCCCTGTGGAGCCTGTGGGCTGTCCCGGTGGCCAGGTCTCCCGCGCCCTTGATCAACACCCTCACATCCGGAGGTGTCAAGACTCCACCCCCTGGTGGCCATCGCACGAGGGAGTATTAGCGCCCTTTTTGGGGGAGAGGCCCATGGAACGGCCGCTCCCGCCCCGCATCGTCTTGATAATCTCAGCGAGTATGGCAACGGCGATCTCCGCCGGGGTTTCGGCCCCGATGTCCAGGCCAATGGGGGAGTGGAGTTCGGACAGGGCCTTGGCGCCCCTACCTTCCTTACGGAGGAGGTCAAAAACCCCTTGAACCCTCCTGCGGCTCCCGATCATGCCTAGGTAACCGGTGCCCTGTCCCAGCAGGTGACGCACGCACTCCAGGTCATGACGGTGGCCCCTGGTGACAACTACCGCGAAGGTGCCCTGGTCAATGGAGCATTGGGAGAGGGCATGGGCAAAGGGGGCGCAGATCACCTCGTGTGCATGGGGAAAGCGTTCTGGGTTAGCGTAGGAGGGGCGGTCATCTATGATTACCACCCGGAAGCCGAGCATCTGGGCCATGCGGCTGAGGGGAAGGGCAATGTGGCCTCCGCCACAGATCAGCAGTTCGGGGGAGGGGTATATTCGTTCGTGCAGGATTTCCCAGGTTTTGCCCACTCTGGAGACGCAGGTCTTTTCGGTGAGGCTTTCGGGAGAATTCTCCTGGCGTACCAGCTCGTTGAGGAGTGAACGCGCCTCCTCTTCGCTGATCGCTGCAAAGGCATGCCTGTCACCTGATATGGCCAGCATGGAGCCGCCGAGGGAAAGAGGGGAGATAACGGTGGCCAGCTCGAGGCATTGTCTTGCCAGGATCGCCTGGGCCGCGAGATCAAGCACCGGGAAGAAGGTGCCATCGCAGGGGGCCACCAGGACCTCCATTGCCCCCCCGCAAGCGGCCTCGGCGTCATACCCGACGTCTTCTGTGAGGTCCACCCGGACCAGTGTGGGAGTGCCGGTGTCGATAACCTGGAGCCCGGCCTGGATCACCTGTGCCTCACCGCAGCCGCCTCCAATGGTACCAAGGTGGTTACCGTCTCGCCGTATGGCCATCCGGGTCCCCACGGATCTGGGGGTGGAACCTCGTGCCCGGATCACGGTGGCCAGGGCGGCTGTCTCACCGGATCTGATGACGTCCCCGAGGTGCGCAGCCAATTCGTCCACTTGAACACCTTCCCGCCGCAGCATTGGGTGGAGTGAGGGATCGAATGGGAAACGCCTGATTAAAAAAGGAACAGCTTGCCTGGGATCCGGTTGGAGACCTGATTTGAAAGGGCTATACTTCCATAAGTATAACGCTATTCCAAAGCCTGGTCAAGTCCTATTATCTGGCTCTCCCTCACGGGTTGAATCGGGTTTGCTTGAGACGCACGTCTTGGCAATGTGAGCCTGTGCCGCCAATCTCCGGTTTGATGCCGGCAGAGTCTAAGCGCGGTTACGGGGGAAGAATAGATTGGTGGTCTCGAGCGCACAGACGAGGAGGTGACAATATGAAGTCTATCCCAGTGAGGTGTACGGTGAACAGTTGTCACTACTGGAAGTCCGGTAACGAGTGCCATGCCAGCGGGGTGCTGGTCACGAGCGATTCCTTCGCCGACCGGCAGCCAGATAGCGTGGATGCCCATGTGGCGAACACCCTTGGACCCACACCCACCGGTAGTTGCATGGAGACCTGCTGTAAAACCTTCGTGAATAAGGATGCTGCTGCTGCGACGCACCGCTCGGATGGCACCCTGAAGCACTAGAAGATCAAGGCCAGGGCCGCGCCCATTGGGCGCGGCCCTGCATGGCAAGCCTCTTCCCCCATGCGGTGACCCGGTGGTCATCTGGTGATATCTCAGACCTCCCGCATCACCCTCGTACCGCTGGACTACCATGGAAAAGTCCGCCTACTGCCAATATGGTTGGCTTGTTAACTGTCCTGCTGCATTTAATAGCCGGAAGAGACTCCATTTAAGAGTGACGTATGAGGCAGGCTGTCCTGTGGGTGGAATGGAGCCTTGCCTCTAGTGTCTATGGCGGACGGGGTAGCCCCCTTCTTGATTCTGCTCTCACTCCGTCCCTTGGTGACGGAGTCACACACTATACTGGGTGTGAAGGGGTTGACAAGACCACTTTCGGGACGCGTTCCTGAAGCCTACTTGGGGGAGATATCATGAAGGATATCATCTCGAAGATCTATGACGGGGAAGGCTCGATGACATATCAGGGTCATGAACTGGATTTGCCTTTTATCCTGGCAGGGATTCACCTCTTGCGGCAGGGCGCTTTCCAGACCAGCTTTGGCCACCTCGCAATGGTGAAACAGTGGACCAGGGACGCCATTAGCCTGGTCAAGTCGAGTATCCCCTTGGAGACCCTGGTGAATGCCGCAGCTGAGGATCTATATGGTGCATTTGAAGGCTGCCACCGGGAGGGATTGGGCTTTTTGTGGGGGGCAGTCCTCGGTGATCATTGCGGAGACATCTATGACTACTACCTACACTCAACAGTGTTTAGCACCAGGGTAGTCGGCCTAAGGTACGATGGGAGGCTGCGGAACCTTGAATATATCTCCAAGGGGCAGCCGGTCGCTCTCACGTGGGAACCCGACAATCCTTATGACCCGAATGCCATCCAGGTCGTGTCCTCACGTGGGGAAGACCTTGGATACCTGCGTCGTACCATCTCGAAGCAGGTGGCACAGCGGCTACGGCGTGGAGAGGTGTTCGTAGGTTCTGTTGCGACCATCCTTGGGGAAGAGTACCCCGTGAATGAAAGGTTGTATATTAGAGTGAAGCAAGGGGTGCCTAAGGATGATGTGGCTGGCAGCCAATCGTCTGCCGCGAGCTATGTAGGGACTTGACCATGCAGGTGCGGCTCCGGCTGGGGGCCACTTCCTGTCCCATCTTGGCGTAATGGTATCACATCGGCGGTCTGCCTAACCACATGGGTTTGAGTAATGTGGCGCCAGAGCCAAATCAAGGAAGACAAGGATAGACACTGCTCGCCAGATTATTCTTGCCAGTACAAGGAAATTCTTCCACCTTTGTCGAACAGGAAAATCGAGGAGGGTGCCGTTGCTAGAAGGCCTGAGATTGGCCCACTACCAATTCCATCTTGAGGCGGTTACTCCAGTCTATGTACCGGAGTACAAAGGCAGCGTGCTAAGGGGCGCTCTAGGGACCGTGCTCAGAAGGGTCAGCTGCGCCCTGCGGCAGACTACCTGTACGGGTTGCATGCTCAGATCGTCATGTCCCTATGGCGTGATATTTGAGAGTGGCCCTGGTCCTGAGTCACAGCACCTGCGGAATTTTGATCAAGTTGCCAGGCCATTTGTTCTCAGGCCACCCCAAGACAACAGGAAAGTGATAATGCCCGGAGAGGACTTGCAGTTTACTTTAGTCCTCATAGGGCGAGCGATAGAGTATCTGCCCTACTTCATAGTGGTTTTCCGGGAACTGGGGGACGAAGGGATCGGGCTAAGACAGGACCGTTTGCGCGGGAAGGCACATCTCCGGGTGGTATCATCGGTGCATCCATTGGAGGACACAACACATCAGGTTTTCGATGGGACATCAGGTTTGGTCAAAAGTGATGGATACATCCTGACTGGCGAGAATCTTGAACGCTGGGCTGTAACCCTTCCCTCCAGCAAGCTAAACCTGGAATTCACGACTATAACTCGTCTACAGCATGATTCGCGAATTGTATCAACGCCCCAATTTCACATTTTGATAAGGACTCTTCTGAGAAGATTCTCCAATCTGGCGTACTTTCATCATGGGATGGATCTTGATGTGGATTTCAAGGGAATGATTGAGAGAGCACACTTGGTTTCCACATCCTCGCAATCCATACAGTGGCTGAAATGGGAGCGATACTCTTCGCGGCAGAAGGCTTCGATGGATTTGGGTGGCTTCATAGGCAAAGTATCTTATACCGGGAGTTTGGGGGAATACCTGGGGCTCTTAGCCTTGGGGTCAGCGGTGAATGTTGGTAAGAACTGTACGTTTGGGCTTGGTCAGTATCAGATCTTGACTCAACAGTAATAAGGCATGTCATTATTCTCTGTTACTAACCAGATTAGTGCTATTACTGGGCCGGATGCCTGGAGTCGACGATTTACCGGTATTACTGCTATGCCGGGAACCAGGTCGTAAGGGGGAGCGAGCCTAGGTCCAAGGGGGGACGCTAATGGACTGGGAAGAAGCGAGGAACAAGGCAGTCCTATGGATGATTCGCCGAGGTTGGAAATCTAAGACTGCAAAGAAGAAGGGGTTCCAGCAATCATTGTTTGAGCACACGCTAATCCAATTGGATATTCTGCTTTCTTTGCTCCCAATACTACAGCACAAGGGGACGTTTGGCCTCTCGGAACAGGAAGCAAGAGTTTTATGGGTATCAACTATAGCCCATGATGTTGGAAAGGAGACAGAGGCCTGGCAGGCGTACGTTCTTGGCCGAGGCCCCGTTATTAGCCATTGCATTCCTGAGCTTGCTAAGGAAGCAGTGGCGGATCTAATTGCCCAGTATCAATGGGACGACGAAGGTCTTCCGGATGAGCTCTCTGGTGTTCTGCTGCATATGAAGGCTTCCCGAACGCCTACAATGGTATTGAGTCGTGCCATAACAAAACACTCATTACCACGGTGGAAGATGGTGGCGGAAATGGTTGATGCCATCGATAATTTGGCTTCAGCTAATGGGTTGTTTGCGGGGCTTGCATCGCTCGAACAGGGTATTCTGGGACCCTGCCTTAAGACCACTTATCATCTGGTCAGTTCAAGGGGTGTTTCAACGGTTCTGCTCCACAAGGCTGTCGTAGATACCTTTGTTAAGACTGGGTGGGCTCCGCTCATCCACTATCCCAACGGGACCATTTATGCTACCAGGAGTCTCACGGATGTCTTTGTGCCTGACCGTGGCATCATCGCAGCGCATTTGGCTCAAGAAGTCAAGAAGGTCATGAGTTCAGGGTTTGCCGACAGAGTAGTAGGCAGCCCAGTAGCATCCATGGTTCCTAAACCAGAACTGTTTGATTACACAGAAATGCGAGAATACCTGGAGGTAGCCGCTAGTCGAGTGAGTGGGAAAAGCTTTGTGAAGAAAAAGGATTCTGTTAGACAAAAGGTAGTAGACCGATATCTGACAACAGTTCGTAGTCTGCAAGATAAAACCGGGTATGATTTACCGAAGAAATCAATCGACAACCCCGACCTTGAATACCAGAGTAACCGCCTAAGCCGAGCTCATCCGGAAATGGTGGTGTTTAAGCTGTTCAAGACGGTCTTCAGCGAAAAAGTCATTGACCAGCGGAGATTTATTCTACCTCCTGCCAAGATGGAGGATTTGAACAGCAGATTTGAAGCCAGGTTAAGAGATGACAGCATGACTGAGAAATACGATAAGGCGATTCGAAAGGCCCAGAAGGACATATGGAAGTCGCTCATAAATGAGGTTTCTAAGGCTTATGACAAGCGGTTTGGGGATGGGGCTTTCAAACTCCTCCAGCAGACCAGTTCTCTCGATGTTGCGCAAGACATGGCATGCTCGGTTGACTTGTTCTGGACCTTGCCTAGCTCGCACTTGATACACGATGGTAATGATCTGCCAGTGGAAGCCCTGCCGGACAAGAAACGATTAGATCTCCTTGTGGAAACCCTATCGCAAGTTGCCAAAGATGGGTTTTCGGTGCTTGAGGATGTCAACCGGCCAAGACGTATTGACCCACATAGCATTGCGGAGGGTTTTCTTGTGGATTTGCTTCATCCCGCTGAAAACGCGTCGCTGGATGAGTTAGTAATGAAGCAGCTGGAGGCGTATGGTGATTCCAAGCCTTTGGCCCGTAAGACAGAAGGACAGCACCTATGCCCAATCTGTAATCGCCATTTCACAGGCGGGACCGGTGCTCGCGCTGATTTCCTCAGCAATCCGGAGTCTCACACTAATCGTGCTCCCGCTCATGGTAGTCCCGGGTATATTGTTATTTGCGATGCCTGTAAGTTTGAACGTTTCCTGCAGCAGCAGATCCTTGAAGGCAAGGCGGAACAAATGATGGTACTTATGCCAAGAATGAATATCGGGCACCGCTCAGGAGACCTCTTAAAGAGAAAAGCCTTGCAGATATGGGAGCGGATGTTCAATCTCATGTCAGAGGATAATCCGGACCCGTACGAGAGGTTTTCCTTTAGCCTGATCGGCGAGATTGCACGACGCTTGCCGGAGCACGGTATCGAGCTCGTTAGCCCGGAGGAATTTGTTAGGCTCTTCACTTATAGGACGGGCGTGGATAGAAGCAGGGAATACCGGCGTCAGCTGAAGTCTATGTTGACTGAGATTGGCGATGGTCTAGATGAATGGAACCAGTACTTTGGCACAGACTTCCAATCTGACGATGATTTCTTCGATGCAGTGGAAGACCTATCGATTACCGATGATAGTGGCGAACTGAGAGAAATCCGAGCAAGGGCCTACAAACTTGCCCCCCAGATGCAACTCGTTTGCGAGACCCCACATCTGATCTTGGTGCCTATCCGGAATTCCATTGGACTGGCAAAGGATTCAGAGGCTAATGCTGCTGTGCGGGAGTTATTTGCCATGCTCATTGTGGGCCTGGCACTGGATGCCTCAGTTGCCGTTATTCGAGATGGGGAGGGGATCTCTTTTGCTGGAGGTGAGGGGGTGGCCAGAGTGCCTCCAGTTCCGGCCCTACGTGAACTAATAGGGTGTGAATGGCTGGGCCTTGATGAGGCCTACAAATGGGTCAGCGCGATTGCCGCGGCTGGCAGATTGGCCTATGCTGCCGACTATCCCGAGAGGTCCAACCTGTACCAGATACTGTCGAGCGCTACCCCTGGCCATATTCTACGCCGTATAGAAACGCAGAGTAAGGGTGGTTATGTTCCACTGGCCTATTATTCCTACCTGGAAGATATCAAGGAGGTGTTGACGTGAGGACGCCTTTGGTAACCCGAGGTGAGAGGTTTGAGCCAGCGAGCGTTCAGTCCCAGATGGAATCCGTGGTCAATGCATTTGATCGCTACCTGGATGCATCACCCTATCGCTTTGGACGAACCAAGCATGCAGTGATGGGGCCGGTCGCAAAGGTCCTTGAAAGGGCACAGACTGGTCACTGGTCGGTAGAGGATCTTACGGGCTATGCTTTGCGGGTACACGAGATGAACCCAAGGGCAAAGGGTTTTGTTTCTCCTGAGGCCCGTATGGCCATGGAAAGCGGGATCCGAGAATTGGTACAGCTCATCCAGACGGTCCCGGTTACAGTGTTGGCCAATGTATTAGAGAGGCTGGAGTACGCTCTCTACTACAGGCGGAGGAAAAGGGCCAGTGAATGGTTCGATGGGATCAAACAGGAATTCGTGCGCTTTCTTCATTCGCGTTATGACACGGTTGAGGCATTGAGAGAGGCTTGGAAGGATAAGAACGCAGACTTCGACAACGCCTATCCCAGTAGGAGCAGCGGCGCCTATCGTAACGCCAAAGGGAAGCGGAGGGAAGATGTCGATGCCTTCTTGTCCGGACGTACAGGAGAGGATTTCGAACAGGAGGAGGATGAGTTATGAGCCTTGACATGTTGACTCCTTACTTGGTAGAGATTGCCCGGCCCATTATTGGTGCCAAGACAATCCAAGTCATCCTTTTTAGGGAAGTGTTGGATTATACGGTGTTACGGACTGAGGAAACTCGTGAGGTAAATACAGTGGTAACTCCACTGTCCATCTCGATAGGTAAAGATGTACGAAGAGCGGCTTTCCTCGGGAGCAAGCAGAAAGCTGTAGAGTCACGTGAACTGGAGCGAATGCTCAGAACCGCTGGCGTTGAAGCTGGGCTAGTGGAATTACAGTGTCACTTAAAAGATAATCTATGCCTTAAGTGTCCGCGGTGCGCTCTATTCGGTGGAACTAATGTTGAATCCGGTAGTGAGAAAATAGCCAATATCAAACACAGGATAGAGTATGGCACGGCTTTTTCATTACTTCCTTTTGAGGAGGTCAGAGTAGCCCTTACCTTTAACGCTATTAATGATAAAACTCAAAAGACTGGACAGGCATTGGGCACCCGTTACGCCGTCCGACCCTCGACAGTTTTTCCGTCCGTAGTAACGTTAAAATCCGTAACTCATAAAGAATTGATTCTTGTTATCAAGACTCTCCTATCGGCGAGGAACTACGGGGCAGAAACCCGTATTGGAGGAGATATGCGCAATTCAATCGTCGGTATTGTAGCAGGTTGGGAAGAAATGATCACTCCTTTAGAATTGACCTTGGAACTCTATGATAGGCGAGAAGATCTGTCAGGGGATACTGTGGCTGGTATTCTAGATAGATACCAAGCGTACGCAGGGAATCCGAATAAACTCAAGGTATTCACACCAGAACAGGTAGATCTCATGGTCGAGCAGGTGGCTGAGGTTAGCCTTGACCGTCGCTTCCTGGATGAGGCCTATGCCGATGTGGCTCAGTATCGGCTGGAGCAGAAAGGATAGCCCCGAAATGTATAAAATGATTGATTTGGAGAAAGCAGGCTACTCGTTATTGGAGGGACGTCTATATAATCATGACTATTTATGGTTTTCTTCAACGGAGATTGCCAAGGTATCGTCAACTTGGCCAGCCATTCACAACTATGCCTTGAGCTATTCACTTTCCCAATACTCCCATGGCGTATATAGGGGCAACTGCCCACGATACGAGGATGATTTGGCATCTATGCCCTTATATACCACACCTGCAATCAGCCCTGTAGTTACCCGTACTACTATCACGCTGAACGCAGTTGACGATTTAACGCTTCGTACTGACTCCGGGGGAAAGATCAATACACCTAACCTCGGGAAACGTGTGACTTTGGACCCATGCTTTGAGTTGCCGCAATCAGGCCGTAGACTTGAACTGGGCTATCTATTCTTTTGTTTTGTCCGTGGGGACTATCGGCCCCCTGCTGTGGCACGTCTTGGTAAAAAGGGGTGTCCTATCAGGGTGTGCTGGAAAGGAATTGAGTCTCCTCAGGCTTTTCTTCTTGATGAAGCTGTTGTTCCAGCACACCCCGTAAACCCACTGGATATATCGGGTGAGGTGTTATCCTACGATCCCATTATTCTGCCTCCCCATATGCTGTTCCGTAGGGCAGAGATTAGGGGGGACTGGTTTGTTCGTGTGGATGGAGGGATGGTGCTGTTACCTAAACGGATTAGGCACGAGATAGGGCGGACGTAATGGATAAATGATACTTGGTGGCTGGTGACAACCCCCGTTGCTGGCGAAGGTTAGACGAAATGATACGGGGTGACGGCATTGATAAGAGTGACCGGAACGATAATGAAGATCCATCGTCACCCAGCAACTAAACTGCCTCTGTACCCCCATCAATGTGCTTTGCTCGATCTATGGGAGCAAAGGGACGCATTTATCTTGACGACCAAGACGGGAAGTGGAAAGACTGCGGCTGCAATCCTGCCAGTCATTACTAATAACGAATCAGCCATCTTTGTCTACCCGACGAACGCCCTGATCGAAGACCAGGAGCGCTCCATTCTCTCTCTACTAAGACAAGAGAGGGTATCTGTAAGAGCTCTTTCTCCGGACAACATACGCGCGAAACTAGGGTCAGAGGATTATCATCTTATACGTATCGATGCAAGGCGATTGGAGGAGTTTAGGGTCGCGCTGAGGGTTCGGGATAGGGGCTCCGCCCTCCTCCGTTTGATCCAGCCGTCCAGGCCAAAGATCCTGTTGATTAACCCTGACCTCCTTTACCTCATCTTTTCCCTCAAGTACGGTCGGGCAAGCGCCGAACTGATAGCGCACGTTGAGGCCTACCAGACAGTGGTCTTCGATGAGTTTCATCTCTACTCAGGGGTTGAACTGGCCCATAGCCTCTTCCTGATCCACCTTGTCCGCCAGTTTGGCGGGTTCTCCAGGGTAGTGCTGCTATCAGCCACGCCGGAACCGGAAGTGCTCACACTTTTAAACAGACTGCTGAGAAACCCACCGTTGATCAATTCGATGGTGGAGACTAAACGCGTCAGCATAGGAGAGCGGACAGCCGCTTTCTTGTTGACCTTTGAGTGCCTCAGCGCCGGTTCAGATGAGGTCCAAGCATGTTTCGCGTACCTTCAGAAGAACAAGAGCAAGCTAGAGGCTGCAAGGGAGGCGAATTCTGACGAAGAGTATGTACCGGCAGTAGTCATTCTGAATTCCGTAGTCTCTGCCATGCGCCTGGAAGATATGCTGCTTGCAGCAGGTTGGGATAGGAAGCAGATCGGCGTTGTGCGTGGTCTGATGGCAAGACACGAACGGCAAATCCAGGGGCGGGTTGGTATCATTGGCACGTCGGCAATCGAGGTAGGTGTTGATTTCAATGCTGACCTGCTATTGTTTGAGGCAGGAGATGCCGCATCCTTCTTGCAGCGGATTGGACGGGTTGGCCGGCACGGAGCAGGAAAAGCGGTTCTTCTCAGCAATAGCCGAGAGGACGTTGCATTTGGCTGTCTTCCGTCTGAGTTGTCCCGGGAGGAATTTGAGGGAATGGTCAAGCGTGTATACAACGAGCGCGATGCTTTTGCCTGGTTTCCGGGTACATTCGGTGGTGTTACAACAATGATTGCACAAGCTGAATCCATTCGCCGACGGGTTGAAGACGATAAGAAGAGTAATGAAGAAATGAAAACGGCAGTTAATAACTGGTTGGATAGTGCAATTAGTGAATTTGGAGCCCTAATGGGATGGGAAAAACAGGTAACGCGGGTGAGGCAACTTATAAAACAGGCATTTAAGGGAGGAGTAATTGGCAGTTGGGTGAAGGCTTATGTTAGTGAGGTTAGCTTCAGAAGCTCAATACCAACCGTATCTATCTATGATTGGGCCGAAGCCAGGCGCGGGCGTTCCCCAGAATATGAGGCTGACCTTGTCTCACTCCTGAGGTGGGGGAATCAGTCCCCACGCTACAAGAAAGAGACCAACACTATATATATTGATGGTTTTCAAAGGGAGAGTCCCCATAGAATCCATCTATCTGGTTCTTTTGACGATGAAGAAATTGGGATCATATATACTACACAGGATTATTGCCAGTCTTTGAAGATACTACGGGATAATCACCTCACTAGCATCTCGCATATTTTTGCCATGCGACCCCACATATTTGTACTTCTATCTCTTGATTTCGCCAGAAGACTGGATTGGCGACTTCCGTGGTTCAGATGTGGCTCGCAAGGCAACAAGTCTGCAGTATTTGACGGCGCGGCACTTGTTGCATGGGAATTATGGAAGCAGTACCAAGCAGGAAAATGGTCCCTGTAGTTTGCTGGCCTTTATCGATGAATTAAACACACTTTACGGTATCAGTGCCGACGGACTAGTTACGTTTTCAAGAGCGCAAATGGCTCCCTTACTTTGTGCTTCCCCCAAAGAGTTGTAGTAATCTCTGATGCAAATCTGACTATGTTCTACGCAGCATTCTTCCAGTATAGTACATCTTTACAATGTATTTCACGATACAATATTTGACGGTTAATCTGGGGATGTTGCATTGGTGTTCGGTTAAGCCTCAAAATTACCAATAGATGTTTCTGCCAACATATTATCCCTGGGAATCGGAACCAGAGGATTTCGGGTAGCATCTATAGAATCTCTTCTCCATGAAGCAGGGAGGA